>JAQGJZ010000439.1 GCA_028290385.1 Enterovirga sp. | reverse complement strand
GCCGAGATCCAGGCCCAGGTCATCGCCCGGCGGATCCTGGAAACGCAGTAGCGCGCCCCGTCCGGGCCAGGTCTACCCCGGCCGGTTCGTGGTGCCGTCCTCGGACCGAGCCCGAGGACGCGCGCCTGCGATCACTTCGTGATCTTCACCGAAACGGGGTCGCTGCCCGGAAACGTCTCGTCGACCGCGTGGTCGAGCTTCTTGTCGAGGTTCTCCTTGGAGTTCTCGGGAAGCTTGCGGTCCTCCGGGCTGCCTTTGGGGCCGAAGCCCGTGTTGCGCTGGGCCTCGAGGCCCGTGCCCTGCTGATTGTCGCCGCTCATGATCGCTCCTCCGTGATGGTCCGTACGCGAGCAACGCCCGCCGGCCGGAACCGATCCCCGACGCCGCTCAGGTGCCGAGCGCGGCCTTGAGCAGGGCCAGGGCGTCCGGCGAGGCCCATTCGGCCGGGCCGGACATGCGCCCGAGCCGGCACCCGGCCGGGTCGATCAGGATCGTGGTCGGCATGCCCTCCGCAAGGCCGGCGCCGCGCAAGGCCTGAAAGATCTTGGCCTCGTGGTCGGTGTAGTAGGTGAGGTTCTTGACCCCGGCGCCGGCGAGCCAGGCCTTGGGCCGCTCGACGTTGCGCGTGTCGATGTTCACGGCTGCGACCTCGAAGCGCGGGCCGCCGAGCTCCGCCTGCAGCCTGTCGAGCGCGGGCATCTCGCGCTTGCAGGGCTCGCACCAGGTCGCCCAAAGGTTCAGCAGCACGGTCCGGCCGCGCAGGCTCGCCAGATCCTGCCGCGTGCCGTCCGGCGCCTGGAACGTAACGGCAGGCGCCGCGACGGGCTCGCGCGAGACCTCGAAGGCCGCGACCTCGCCGCGCGCCAGCGGGCGCAGGCGCTCGAGCACGGGGACTGTCGCGGCGCAGCTCGTCTCGCCAAGGTTGCCCCACAGGCGAGCCGTCCCGTATAGGCCGAGCCCTGCAGCAAGGAATGCGAGCACGACGATGCCGGCCATGACGGGCCGGCGACGCGTGCGGGCGAGGATCTTCGACATGTCGAACCGGATGTGGGGCGGGCGCTACGAGAGCGGACCGGCCGAGATCATGGAGGAGATCAACGCCTCCATCGATTTCGACAAGAAGCTCGCGCCGCAGGATATCCGCGGCTCCCTGGCGCATGCGGCCATGCTCGGCAAGACGGGCATCCTGCCCCAGGCCGACGTGGACGCGATCACGACGGGGCTCGAAACGGTCCGCGGCGAGATCGAAGCGGGCAAGATGGCCTGGTCGCGCTCGCTTGAAGACATCCACATGCATGTGGAGAGCCGGCTGAAGGATCTGATCGGCCCGGGCGCCGGCCGGCTGCACACCGCGCGCTCGCGCAACGACCAGGTCGCGACCGACATGCGGCTGTGGATGCGCGACAGCCTGGACGCGATCGACGGCCAGATCGCCGACCTGATGCTGGCCTTCGCGGACGCCGCCCTTGCGGGTGCCGATCTCGTGATGCCCGGCTTCACGCATCTGCAATCGGCCCAGCCGGTGACCTTCGGCCACCACCTTCTGGCCTATGTGGAGATGCTGTCCCGCGACCGCGGCCGGTTTGCGGATGCGCGGCGTCGGCTGAACGAATGCCCGCTCGGCGCCGCGGCGCTCGCCGGGACCTCCTTTCCGATCGACCGGCACATGACCGCCGAGGCGCTCGGCTTCGACCGGCCGACCGCCAATTCGCTGGATTCGGTGTCGGACCGCGATTTCGTCCTGGAGCCGCTCGCGGCCGCCGCGATCACGGCCGTGCACCTGTCGCGCTTTGCCGAGGAGATCGTCCTCTGGACGACCCCGCAATTCAACTTCATCGCGCTGTCGGACGCCTTCACGACCGGATCCTCGATCATGCAGCAGAAGCGCAATCCGGACGCGGCGGAGCTGGTGCGCGGCAAGACCGGCCGTGTCGCCGGCGCGCTGCAGGGCCTGCTCATGGTGCTGAAGGGCCTCCCCCTCGCCTATGGCAAGGACATGCAGGAGGACAAGGAAGGCGCCTTCGACGCGATGCAGACGCTCTCGCTCTGCCTTGCCGCGACCGCCGGCATGGTGCGCGACATGCGGCCGAATGCGGACACGATGCGGAACGCGGCCGGCGCGGGCTACGCCACCGCGACCGATCTCGCCGATTGGCTCGTGCGGGCGCTCGGCCTCCCCTTCCGGGACGCGCATCACGTCACCGGCCGGCTGGTCGGCGTCGCATCCGAGCGCGGGATTGGGCTCGAGGAGCTGAGCCTCGCCGACATGCAGGCGGTCGAGCCGCGCATCACGGGCGAGGTCTTGGCCGTGCTCGGGGTCGATTCCTCCGTCCGCAGCCGCCGCTCCTACGGCGGCACGGCGCCGGAGAACGTGCGCGCGCAGGCGGAAGCGTGGCTCGCCCGCCTCCGCGGTGGAGCGGCAGCCTGAGCCGTCTCGCGTCCGCGCTCGGCCTATGCTTATGGTGCGCCGCGACCGCCGGAACCCTTCGATGACGCCAAAGACGCCCTCCCCCGGACGAGGTCTGCTCGTTCCCTGCGCGGCGCTTCTGCTCGCCCTGACGCTGTCCGGATGCGGCCGGCGCGGCCCGCTGGAGCCGCCCGAGGCGGCGGCCTCGTCGCCCCCGGCGCAGGTAGCAGCGCCGGCCGATCAGCGCCTCAGGCGGTCGCGCACCACGGCGGGCCAGGCCGCTGCGCCCTCCACGACCCTCGCGACGCGCCCCGGGGCTATCGTCCAGGACACGCCGGACGACGACGACAGCGACCCGGAGATGATCCAGAGCGTCATCCCGACGCCCAATCCGACGCCCCGCAAGCGCGGTCAGCCCTATCTCGTGCCCAACGAGTCCTTCATCCTGGACCCGCTGCTCTAGCAGCTGAGACGATGCATCATTTCGAATACCGGCACGGCGCGCTCCATGCCGAGGACGTCGACCTTCGCTCCGTCGCGGAGGAGGTCGGAACGCCGTTCTACTGCTACTCGACCGCGACGCTCGAGCGGCATTACCGCGTCTTCGCCGACGCCTTCGCGGATACGGACGCGCTCGTCTGCTACGCCCTGAAGGCGAACTCGAACCAGGCCGTGATCGCGACCCTCGCCCGCCTTGGGGCGGGCAGCGACATCGTGTCGGAAGGCGAGCTCCGCCGCGCCCTCGCGGCCGGGGTGCCGGCCGGCAAGATCGTGTTCTCCGGCGTCGGCAAGACGAAAGCCGAGATGGCGGCGGCGCTCGATGCCGGCATTCTCTGCTTCAACGTCGAGAGCGAGCCCGAGATGGAGGCGCTCTCGGAGGTCGCGGTCTCGAAGGGCGTCCTCGCGCCTGTCTCGGTCCGCGTGAACCCGGATGTGGACGCCAAGACCCACGCCAAGATCTCGACCGGCAAGAGCGAGAACAAGTTCGGCATCCCGATCTCGCGGGCCCGCGAGGCCTATGCGGCGGCTTCCCGCCTGCCGGGCCTGCGCGTGGCCGGCATCGACATGCATATCGGCAGCCAGATCACCGATCTCGCGCCCTATGCGAATGCGACCGAGTTGCTGGTCGAACTCGCGCGCGACCTCATGGCCGAGGGCCACAAGCTCCACCACCTCGATCTCGGCGGCGGGCTCGGCATTCCGTACCGGCACGACGACCCGCCTCCCCCGGACCCGGCGGCCTTCGCGGCCGTGGTCAAGGAGAAGACGCGCGGGCTCGGCGTGAAGCTGATCTTCGAGATCGGCCGCATGATCGCCGGCAATGCCGGCATCCTGGTCACCCGCGCCGTGTTCGTGAAGCGCGGCGAGGGCCGCACCTTCGTGATCGTTGATGCGGGCATGAACGACCTGATCCGGCCGACGCTCTACGAGGCGCATCACGACATCCTGCCGGTGCGCGAGCCCGCCGCCGGCACGGCCCGCATGACGGCGGATGTCGTCGGGCCGGTCTGCGAGACCGGCGACTACCTGGCGCTCGCCCGCGAGATGCCGGAGGTGGCGCCCGGCGATCTCCTGGCCGTGATGACCGCCGGCGCCTACGGGGCGGTGCAGGCCGGCACCTACAACACCCGCCCACTGGTGCCGGAAATCATGGTGCGCGGCGGCGCCTTTTCGGTCGTCCGCCCGCGCCAGAGCTACGACGATTTGATCGGCATGGACCGGCTGCCGGGCTGGCTCGCCTGAGGCGCGAAACCGGACCGGGAGGGGCGCGCCGGTCCGCCGCGCTGGCCAGGCGGGAATTAGTTGTTATCTTGGGCGGGTGAGCGCTCCCGCTTCCTGGGGGCTGAGATGCGCCTGATGCGCGGTTCGGCCCCGACCTCCTCCCCGGACAACCCGGCCCGGGCACGGCTGGACACGCTCGTGTCCGGCTCCCGCCGTGCCCTCCTGTGGGAGCGCGTGTGGCCGTCCTTGTGGGCGCCGCTGGCGGTTGTTCTCGTCTTCCTCACCGCGTCCTGGCTCGGGCTGTGGCTCGACCTGCTGGTGCTGTGGCGCCAAATCGGCCTTGGGCTTTTCGGCCTGGCGCTTCTCGCCTCCCTCGCCACGCTGCTGCGCATCCGGCCCGCTCCACGCCAGGCGGCGCTCGACCGCCTCGATCGCGATTCGGCCCTCGGCCACCGCCCTGCCCGCAGCTACGAGGACAGCATCGCACTCGGCGCGGACGACCCGGCCAGCCGGGCCCTGTGGGCGCTGCATCGCAAGCGCGCCGAGACGGCGATCGCGCGCCTTTCCGTCGCGCCGCCGCGTCCGAACATGCCACGTCGGGATCCCCGTGCGATCCGGGCGGCGGCCCTGGTCGCCGCCGTCGCCG
>JAQGJZ010000419.1 GCA_028290385.1 Enterovirga sp. | reverse complement strand
TGCTCTCGCTGATAACCCTATGCGTCGCGAACGCATCGTTCGGAATATAATTCCCTCGCTTTACGGGAACTATCTACGAGATCCTGTCGGCGCAGGTCTCGGGGCTCGAGGTGACGATCGGCTATGTCGGCGCCGCGGCGACGAAATCGATCATCCTTGGGCTGATCATCCTGGCGACGGCAGCCTTCATCGTGCCGCTGAGGATCGACCATCCGGGGGTGATGATCCTGTTCCTCGTCCTCACGGCGGTGACGTTCAGCCTGCTCGGCTTCATCATCGGGATCTGGGCGGACGGGTTCGAGCAGCTCCAGCTGGTGCCGCTGCTGGTCGTGACGCCGCTCACCTTTCTGGGCGGCAGCTTCTATTCGATCGACATGCTGCCGGCGGGCTGGCGGACCGTCGCGCTCCTGAACCCGGTGGTCTACCTCGTCAGCGGCTTTCGCTGGAGTTTCTTCGGGCTGGCCGACGTCAATCCCGCGGTCAGCCTCGGGGCGATCCTGGTATTCCTGGCCCTCTGCCTCGGCGTGGTCGCCTGGATGTTCCGGACCGGCTATCGGCTGAGGAAGTAGGGCCGCCCGGCAAGGGCGGCCCCGGCGCGCGTTACCAGCTCGAGATCACGGCGCCCTTGAACTTGTCGGCGATGAACGCCTTCACCTCGGGCGAGTGATAGGCCGCGACGAGCTCCTTGACCCAGGGCTTGTCCTTGTCGGCGGTCCGCACCGCGATCAGGTTCACGTAGGGGCCCTTCGGGTCCTCCTTCACGATCGCGTCGTTGGGGCTCAGCCCGGCCGAGACGAGGTAGTTCGTGTTCACGGCCGCGGCATCGACATCGTCCAGCGAGCGCGGGGTCTGGGCGGCATCGACCTCGATGAACTTCAGCCGCTTCGGGTTTTCGACGATGTCCGCCACCGACGGCTTGAACCCGACATTCGGCTTCAGCTTGAGCGTGCCCTTGTCCTGCAGCAGCAGCAGCGCGCGGCCGCCATTCGTCGGGTCGTTCGGGATCGCGACCGTGCCGCCCTGCGGCACCGCGTCGAAGCTTTTGTGCTTCCGCGAATAGATGCCCATCGGGAAGTTCACGGTCTGGGCCACCGGCTCGATCTTGAAGCCGCGATCGGCCTTCTGGTTGTCGAGATAGGGCCCGTGCTGGAACGAGTTCGCCTCGATCTCGCCGGCATCGAGCGCGGCGTTCGGCACGACGTAATCCGAGAACTCGACGATCTTCAGGTCGAGCCCGCGCTTGGCGGCGAGCGGCTTCACGGCCTCGAGGATTTGGGCGTGCGGCCCGGGCGTGACGCCGATGCGGATGGTCTGCGCGTTCTGCGCCAGCGCCGGGCCGGCGAGGGTGGCGGCGGCGAGGCCGGCAGCCAGAAGAAGGTGTTTCATCGCGGTTCTTCCTTGGTGGAGATGCGGCGGCGGTCAGCCGCGGCGGAGGCGCTTGTTGAGGCGCCGGGACAGGTGGTCGCCCGTGCTCTGGACCACCTGGACGAGGACGATCAGGACGACGACGACGACCGCCATCACGTCCGGCATGAAGCGTTGGTAGCCGTACCGGATGCCGAGGTCGCCGAGCCCGCCGCCGCCGACCGCGCCGACCATCGCGGAAAAGCCGATCAGGCTGACCACGGCGAGCGTGAGCGACAGGACGATGGAGGGCAGCGCCTCCGGCACCAGCACCTTGCGGACGATCTGCAGCGGCGTCGCCCCCATGGCGCGGGCCGCCTCGACGAGCCCGCCATCCACCTCGCGGATCGCACCCTCGATCAAGCGGGCGATAAAGGGCGTCGCCGCGATGGTGAGCGGCACGATGGCGGCCTTGGTGCCGATCGACGTGCCGACGAGCAGGCGCGTGAACGGGATGATCGCGACAACCAGGATGATGAAGGGCGTCGAGCGGGTCGCGTTGACAACGAAGCCGAGGGCCTTGTTGACGAGCGGGGCCGCAAACAGCTCGCCGCGCCCGCTGGTCGCCAGGAACACCCCCAGCGGCAGGCCCATGAGGGTGGCGAGCGAGGTCGCGACCGCCACCATCCACAGGGTGTCGAGGGTCGCCTCCCAGATGAGGCGCAGGATCTCAGGCGACATAGCCGATCACCTCCGTGTCGAGTTCGCGGGCCTGCAGGAAGGTCAGCGCCTGGCCGAGCTTCACCGGATCGTTGGGGAGGCTCACGACCAGGGTACCGAAGGGCCGGCCGCCGATCTCGTCGACAGAGCCGGACAGGATGTTGAGGTCGAGGCCGAGCGCGCGCGACAGCTCCGAGATGACCGGGTCGGTTGCGTGCGGGCCGCGGAACAGGATGCGCAACGCCACCGCGCCCCCTGGGACGGGCTCCGGCCTGAGATGCGCCTGCAGGTAGGCCGGCAGTTCGCGCCCGGTCTCGGCGCCGAGGAAGGAGCGCGTCGTCGGATGGCGCGGCCGGGTGAAGACATCGAAGACGTCGCCATGCTCGACGATCCGGCCGCCATCGATGACGGCCACCTCGTGCGCCACCCCGCGAATGACGGACATCTCGTGCGTGATCAGCAGGATGGTGAGGCCGAGCTCGCGGTTGATCGAGGACAGCAGCTCCAGAATGGACCGGGTGGTCTCCGGATCGAGCGCCGATGTCGCCTCGTCGGACAGAAGCACGGTGGGCCGGGTCGCGAGCGCACGGGCGATGCCGACGCGCTGCTTCTGCCCACCGGACAGCTCGGCCGGGTAGCGGTGGCGCTTGTCGGCGAGGCCGACGAGGTCGAGCAACGGCTCCACGCGCTGCCTGATCTCGTCCTTCGGCGTGCCGGCGATTTCCAACGGCAGCGCGACGTTGTCGTAGGCGGTGCGCGAGGACAGCAGGTTGAAGTGCTGGAAGATCATGCCGACGCGCCGGCGGACGTCGCGGAGCCCGCGCTCGTCGAGTGCCGAAACCTCGGTCCCGTCCACCACGACGCGGCCGCTGGTCGGCGTTTCAAGCCCGTTCACGAGGCGGATCAGGGTCGACTTGCCGGCGCCGCTGCGGCCGATCACGCCCAGGATCGATCCCGGCGCCACCGCAAGGTCGATGCCGGACAGCGCCTGGACCTCGGCGGCCCCGGTTCCCCTCGCGGCGAAGATCTTGGAGACGTTCTCGAACCGGATGGCGGGTGACGGGGCGGCCAGCGGCGTCGTGCCGGACAGCTCCGCTTCTCGGACAGGCATGGTCATACGGTTTGGGGGAGCGGTCAGCGTTCTGGACTGAAAGGAAGAACGAAACATCGCATGTCAGCCGATGAGGCGCAACAGATCGTTCTTTATTAAGAACGATTGCGGGTGAGAAACGGTTCTCCTGCCGGGAGGTCCGGGAGCCCGATGGTCCGTAGCGCAAACGCGCGCTCCACGCTGCCGTTGCGCCGCTCGCGCCTGCCCGCTAAGCCGCGGCCATCCTTATCCCGGACCGACGCTCCCCCAGATGGCCGACAAGCAAGTAAAGAAGGTCGTGCTCGCCTATTCCGGCGGCCTCGACACCTCCATCATCCTCAAGTGGCTGCAGACCACCTATGGCTGCGAGGTCGTCA
>JAQGJZ010000388.1 GCA_028290385.1 Enterovirga sp. | reverse complement strand
CTGGAAGGCCCTCTCAAGGACCCGATGGGGGGTGGCTGGCCGCAATCGGAGCCGATCCTGCCGGAAGGCGCGCTGCCCGCGATCGTCGACCGGACCCGTCTCCACGCCGGGCTGCTCGTGGCGCTTCTCTGCGCCGGGCTCGCCCAGATCCTCATGTCCCGCACCGTGCTCGGGCTGAAGATCCGGGCCGTGGGCGACAACCCGGCCGCCGCCCGCTTCGCCGGCATCGGGGTCACCGGTGTCACGGTCGCGGTTGCCGTTCTGTCCGGAGGGCTGGCCGGCCTGGCCGGCGCGTCCGAGGTCGCCGGCCTGAAGGGGTATCTCACCTCCGACCTGTCGCGCGGCTTCGGGTATGCCGGGATCGTGGTCGCCATGCTGGCCCGCATGCAACCGCTCGCCGTCGTGCCGGCCGCGATCTTCGTCGCCGGCGTGTTCGTCGGCGCCGACACGATGAGCCGGTCGGTCGGCGTGTCGAACTACATCGCCGACCTCATCGTCGCCCTGTCGTTGCTGTGCGTCCTGGTCGGCGGGCTGTTCGTGCGCTTTCGCGCGAGGTGGTCGTGACGCTTCTCTCCGGCCTGCTCGACATCCTCGCGTCGGCGAACTTCTGGGCGGCCGCGATCCGCATCGCGACCCCGCTGATGTTCGGCGTGCTCGGGGCACTGATCTGCGAGCGCGCGGGCGTGCTCAATCTCGGCATCGAGGGGATCTTCACGGCCGGCGCCATGGCGGGCTGGCTAGCGGTGTATCTGGGGGCCGGGCTGTGGACGGGCGTACTCGTGGCCGCCCTGACGGGAGCCGCCCTGGGCCTGGTGCTCGCGGTGCTTACGGTCCCGCTCGGGCTGTCCCAGCACGTGTCCGGCATCGGGGTGACCCTGTTTGCCACCAGCCTGGCCTATTTCACCTACCGACTGGCGCTGCCGAACGTTTCGACGCCGCCGCGCATCACGGCCTTCGCCCCACTCGACCTGCCGCTGCTGTCCTCCGTTCCCTTTCTCGGCCCGGTGCTCGCCGCGCAGACCGGCCTCACCTGGTTCGCGCTTCTGTTGTTCGCGCTTGCAGCGTTCGTTCTGGCCCGCACGCCCCTCGGGCTCGCGATCCGGGCGGTCGGCGAGAATCCCGCCGCCGTCGAGGCTCAGGGGCTCGACGTCCATCTCCTTCGCATCGGGGCGGTCGTTACCGGCTCGGCCGCCATGGCGCTCGGCGGCGCCTTCCTGACGATGTCCGCCTTCAACGCCTTCTTCTTCGAGATGACCAACGGGCGCGGCTGGATCTGCATCGCGCTCACGGTGTTCGCGTCGTGGCGGCCCGGCAGGGCGCTCGTCGGCGCGCTCCTGTTCGGCGCCTTCGACGCGTTCCAGCTCCGGCTGCAGCACGAGGCCTCCGGGGCGGTGCCCGGGCAGGTGTTCCTGATGCTGCCCTATCTGCTCTCGATCGCCGCGCTCGTCCTGGTCGCCCGTCGGGCCGATTATCCGCGCGCGCTGATGGTGCCGTACTTCAAGGGCCAGCGCTGAGACCCGGCGCCCCGCGGGGGCCTCTGGTCGTGGCACTGCCTGGCCTGCATGATGCGCCGTCGGACGGGAGGACGTGGTTGGCGGAGGAGGAGCGCGGCGTTGCGCTTGTGACGGGCGCGGCACGACGGATCGGGCTCGCAATCGCGGACCGGCTTGCCCGGGAGGGGTTCTCCGTCGCGCTGCACGCGAGCGTGGCGTCCCATCCAGAGGCCGAACGGCAGGCCGATCGCCTGCGGTCGCGCGGTGCCCGGACGTGCGCCCTGTCGGGGGATCTCGCCGATCCGGCGGTGCCGCGCCGGCTGGTGGCGGAGGCGGAACGGGCGCTCGGGCCGGTCACGCTGCTCGTGAACAGCGCCTCCCTGTTCGAGCCCGACACGGCCCGGGATCCGGGGCTGCTCGACCGCCATCTGGCGGTGAACCTGCGGGCCCCCCTGCTGCTCGCCGCCGAGCTGGTGGAGCGGCTGCCGGCCGGGCGAGAGGGGACGATCGTCAACATCGTCGATCAGCGCGTGCTGAAGCCGAATCCGGTCTTCTTCTCGTACGGCCTGTCCAAATCCGCGCTGTGGAACGCGACTTGCACGATGGCGCAGGCGTTCGCGCCCCGCCGGGTCCGCGTGAACGCGGTCGGGCCGGGTCCGACCTTTCCG
Source organism: Enterovirga sp. (assembly GCA_028290385.1). Lineage (GTDB taxonomy): Bacteria > Pseudomonadota > Alphaproteobacteria > Rhizobiales > Beijerinckiaceae > Enterovirga. The sequence goes on along the minus strand of JAQGJZ010000388.1, from coordinate 1,644 downwards.
AACCGGTTCGACGGGGAGGAGGGCATGCGGGAGGAGGTCGGAGGACTTCCACTCGGCCGTGCCGTCCAGCCGGAGGAGATCGCCGACGCCGTCCTGTTCCTGGCCCGCTCACGCAGCGTGACGGGCCAGCTCATCGCGGTTGACGCAGGCCAGCATCTCGGTTGGATCACACCGGACGTCCCGCTCGCCTACCGCAACCAGGAGCCATCGCCGTGACCCATCCGATCGTCGCCGAGCTGGACGCCTTCAAGGACGAGCTGATCGCGATCCGGCGCGACATCCACGCCCATCCGGAAACCGGGTTCGAGGAAAACCGAACGGCCGCGCTGGTGGCCGAGAAGCTGCGCGGCTGGGGGGTCGAGGTCACCGAGAACGTCGGCCGCACCGGTGTGGTCGGCACGATCCGGGGCGCGCGGCCGGGAAACCGGGCGATCGGCCTGCGGGCCGATATGGATGCGCTCCACATCGTCGAGCAGACCGGGCTGCCCTATGCCTCGACCAACCCGGGTAAGATGCACGCCTGCGGGCATGACGGGCACACCACCATGCTGCTCGGCGCGGCGCGCTACCTCACCGAGACGCGCAATTTCGACGGCACCGTCTACGTCATCTTCCAGCCGGCCGAGGAGAATTTCGGCGGCGGCGACGTGATGGTGAAGGAGGGCCTGTTCGACCGCTTCCCGATGGAGCGCGTCTTCGGCCTGCACAACTGGCCAGGCGCGCCGGAGGGCACCTTCTACTGGCGCGTGGGGCCGATCATGGCCGCCGTCGCGAACCTTGAAGTCACCATCACCGGTCGCGGCGCGCATGGCGCCATGCCACATCAGGGCGTGGATCCCATCGTGATCGCGGCCGCCATCGTGCAGGCGCTGCAGAGCATCGTGGCGCGGAACGTGGAGCCGGTGGATGCCGGCGTCATCACCATCGGCCACATCAATGGTGGCTTCACCTACAACGTCATTCCCGAGACTGTGCGCATGCTCGGCACCGCGCGCTGGTTTGCGCCCGACGTGGGTGACATCCTGGAGCGCCGTTTCATCGAGACCGTCACAGGCATCGCGGCCGCCATGGGTGCGACGGCGACCGCCGAGTTCCGCCGCGCCTATCCCGCGACCGTGAATGAGGAAGTCTCGACGCACCTCGCTGCCGACGCCGCACGCGCCGTGCAGGGTGAGGCTCGCGTGATCCCGATGCCCAAGCCCACCATGGGCGGCGAGGATTTCTCGTTCATGCTGAACGCGAAGGACGGTGCCTACCTCATGCTCGGCGCCGGGCGCGGCGCCAACGATCCGCAGGTCCATCACCCCCGCTACGACTTCAACGACGCGATCCTGCCGGTCGGAGCGAGCTGGTGGGCGATGCTCGCGGAGCGGCTGCTGGCGAAGGCCTAGCCCAGCAGGCTCCAGAACATCCTTCCCGCCGTCAGCGCCAGGAACACCGCGAAGGCGCGCTTGAGCATCAGCGGCGGGATGGTGTGCGCGAGCTGCACGCCCCAGGGTGCCGAGATCATGCTCGCGGGGACGATGAGCGCCACGCCCACCAGGTTCACGTAGCCGAGCGAAAATGGCGGCAGGCGCGGATCGTGCCAGCCGCCCCAGATGAAGCCGATCGTGCCGGGCACCGAGATGATCAGCCCGAACACCG
>JAQGJZ010000363.1 GCA_028290385.1 Enterovirga sp. | reverse complement strand
ACGGCATGTTCGATATAGACGCCGTTCAGGACGCTCTTGCTGATCGTCACCGTCGAGAAGCCCTCGACTCTGAAGAGCGATGACAAACCCTTGATGTAAGGCTCCTCATCGCTCGCCACGCGAACATCGGAGACGTCGATGGAGGGGAATTTGTCTCTTTGGCGAGCAAGAATGAGCGAGAGCTTGCGATAGATCTCGCGCTCGTCGAACTTCTTTGTAGCCGGAACGAGGAGGAGCTTCTCGTCGGACGCGTCCGAATACGCTGCATAGACCATTGCGCGCGGGTTAAGATCATCACCCGCGAGGACGCGCGCAAGCTCGCTAACCTCTGCGAACTTGTCTGCTACCAGTGCCGTCGCACCCATTGGGAAACTCCGTTCTCCGGCTCCAGCAGCGCGCTCATGAAGGCGCTCGCTTTGAACGGGTCCACCGACTCGTATCGGGAACCTTCCTCCCAGCCGGACACGATACCCCAATTGGACGCAAAGTTCGCGTTGCTGTCGAGTTCCGCTCTGATCGCGGGGAGGAGCCCGGCAAGACGGACCAATTCATCCGGCTTGTGAGTGTAGGCGTCGTTGACGAACCGGCGATCCGGCAGGGTCTCGCCGCCGATCTGGCGCGTCAAAGCGGCCTTCAGTCCGAGTTCGACCGAGTAGCCTCCTAGATAGTAGGCGTTGGAACAGCGCCCGTGTGCGAACAGGAGCTTGGCATCATCCAGCTTGGATTCGGCAAGCTTTTGCAGCGTCAGGCGGGAGTAGCTCGGCATCAAACCGCGACCGGCGCCCGGATCGCGGGGGCTGGGTCGTAGCCCTCGATGGACACATCCGCGTAGGTGAAGTCGAAGAGCGAGCGCACGTCGGGATTCAGTGTCAGCCGCGGCAGCGGGCCCGGTTCCCGTTCGAGTTGCAGGCGGGCCTGCTCCAGGTGGTTCAGGTAGAGATGGGCGTCCCCAAAGGAGTGGACGAAGTCCCCGGCCTCCAGCCCCGTGGCCTGGGCCATCATGTGGGTCAGAAGCGCGTAGGACGCGATGTTGAAAGGCACGCCGAGGAACACGTCGGCCGAGCGCTGGTAGAGCTGGCAGGATAGTCGCCCGTCCGCCACGTAGAACTGGAACAGGCAGTGGCAGGGCGCGAGCGCCATGCGGTCGAGGTCGGCCGGGTTCCAGGCCGACACGACCAGCCGGCGCGAATCGGGGTTGCGCCGGATCTCGTCAACGACCCAGGCGATCTGGTCCACGGTGCCGCCGTCGGGCTTCTCCCAGGAGCGCCACTGCTTGCCATAGACCGGCCCGAGATCGCCGCGCTCGTCCGCCCACTCGTCCCAGATCGTGACGCCGTTGTCCCGCAGGTATCCGACATTGGTGTCCCCCTGCAGAAACCAGATCAGCTCGTGCACGATCGACTTCAGGTGGAGCTTCTTCGTGGTGACGAGCGGAAAGCCCTGCGAAAGGTCGAAACGCATCTGATGCCCAAAGACGGAGATGGTCCCCGTCCCGGTGCGGTCGGTCTTGCGCGTGCCCTCGGCGAGGATGCGGCGCAGGAGGTCGTGATAAGCCTGCATATCGGAAAATCTCTCGGCCGACTTATCCGGGCGTTGGATGGCGCCGGCAACCCTGCGCCGCTACAAGGGGGAGGCTATACCCCGATTCCGCTGCCGGCGCTGGCCGCATCCGTGCTGCAGGTCCGGCCGGGCGGCGGCATTCGGAACCACTGTGCCGCCCTGCCACTTGACGGGGCTCCTGCCCGCTGGGCAACTCATGCGACGATCCCCGTCTGGCTGGGGACGAGGGTTCAGGACGCTCCATGTCGACGGATCTCATCCGGTACGACCTACTCGTGCAGGAAGCGCTCAAGGGTGTCGTGCGGCGGGTCCTCACGGACGCGGCGCGGGACGGCCTTCCGGGCGAGCATCATTTCTACGTGTCCTTCCGGACCGACCATGCCGGCGTACGTTTGTCGCAGCGCCTGCGGGACAAGTACCCGCAGGACATGACGATCGTGCTCCAGCATCAGTTCGACGCGCTCACCGTGACGGAGCAGGGCTTCGAGGTCGGGCTGTCCTTCTCGGGGATCCCGGAGCGGCTGCGGATTCCGTTCGATGCGCTGTCGGGGTTCTTCGACCCCTCCGTCCAGTTCGGCCTCAAGTTCGAGACCAGCGAACCGGCCGAGCCCGAGGACGAAGCGGAGGGCGAATCGGCCGGCACCGGTGCCCAGCCGATCCCGCTCGCGCCGCCAAAGCCGCAGGGCAAGAATTCCGTTCCCAAGCTTGCCTCCCGCAAGGGCGAATCGGCCGAGCGGGACAAGGCGGCCCCCAAGGAGCCGGAGCCGGCTCCCGAAGGCGGCGGCACGGCCGAGGTCGTCAGCCTGGATTCCTTCCGCAAGAAGAATTGAGCGTCAGCGGGCGCTGATCCGCATCGGTAGGCCGCCGCCCGGGCGCAGGGTGACCCGCTGCACGGGCGCAACGCGGTGCCCCTCGGCCAGCGTGAACTTGAGCCCCTGGACGAGGCGCGCGAGCACCACCACGGTCTCCTGGAGCGAGAACGAGGCCCCGATGCACACGCGCGGGCCCGCCCCGAACGGCAGGTAGGCGTAGCGGTCGATCGCCTCGCGCCTGCCCGGCATGAAGCGGTCGGGGTCGAACGCGTCCGGATCCTCCCACAGCGTCCGGTGCCGGTGCAGCACGTAGGGCGCGACCATCACGAGCGATCCGGCCGGGATCTTCAGGCTGCCGATCCGGTCCTCGCGGATGGCGGCCCGGCTCATGAAGGGCACGGGCGGATACAACCGAACGGCTTCGTCCACCACCGCCCGTGTGAAAGGGAGCCGTTCGAGAGCAGGAGGGGCATCCGGTGCGTCTGCGAACGCCGCCTCGACCTCCTGCTCGACGCGGCTGCGCACCTCCGGCGCCTGGGACAGGAGGTATATCGTCCAGGACAGGGCGTTTGCGGTCGTCTCATGGCCGGCCCCGATGAAAGTGACGATGTTGGCGCGCACCTCCAGGTCCGTCAGGCCCTGCCCGGTTTCAGGATCGGTCGCCTTCAACAGGAGGGTCAGCAGGTCCTCGGGCGCAGGCTTGCCTGAAGCGATCAGGGTTTTCCTGGCCGCGATCAACTCCGTCACGATCTCGTCGAAGAAGCGCAGCGCCGGCCGGGCCCGGATGCGGCCGATGCGCGGCAGCCAATTCGGCAGGCCGAGCACGTCCAGCGGGTCAACCGGGCCGATGGCGTCGAAATACCGCGTGATGGCGCGGCCGAGCGCATCGGGATCGCGCGTGAGCCCATGCGTGAAGATCGTGCGCTCCAGCACGTCCAGCGTCACGCGGGTCATCTCGACCGCGATGTCGACGCTCCGCTCGCCCCGGCGCAGAAGCCGCCGGACGAGCCGCTTTGCCGCCTCGTCCATGGCGGCCGCGAAGCCGGCCACGTGGCGTGGCGCGAACAAGGGCGCCAGGGCTCGCCGCTGGGCGCGCCATTCCTCGCCCTCCGCCGTCAACAGGCCGTTGGCGAGGCCGGGGGCGAGCACGCGGCGCTGAAGGTCGTCCTTGCGGTAGTTCCTGACGTTGTCGACCAGGACCTGCCGGATCGCCGCCGGGGCGCTGAGCACCGTCACACGGCCGAGGACGCCCTGGGCCGCTAAGATCGGCTTCTGGAAGTGCTCCTCCGTCCAGCTCTCCAGCGGGTTTTGGCGCGCGGAGCGGAAGAAGGTGAAGAGGTCGGGCGGGCGGCGCAGCGGCCGCGGTGCCGGCGGCCTGAACAGGCCCGTTCCGGTTTCGATTGCGTCCGGACGCGCCGTGGAGGAAGAAGCGGCCATCATCTGCCAAAGTTAGGCCGAAGGCCGGCGATCAGAAGGGGCCATGATGTCACCTGTCCAAGCGACCCGCACCGAGTCCGACACCTTCGGCCCGATCGAAGTGGCCGCGGACCGCTACTGGGGTGCGCAGTCTCAGCGCTCGATCGGCAATTTCAAGATCGGCTGGGAGAAGCAGCCGAAGGCGGTGGTGCGGGCCCTCGGCATCGTGAAGCGCGCGGCCGCCGAAGCGAACATGCAGCTCGGCCGCCTCGACCGCCAGGTTGGTGAGACGATCGTGAAGGCCGCCCAGGAGGTGATCGAGGGCAAGCTCGACGACCATTTCCCCCTCGTGGTTTGGCAGACGGGCTCCGGCACGCAGTCCAACATGAACGCGAACGAGGTGATCTCGAACCGCGCGATCGAGATGCTCGGCGGCGAGATGGGCTCCAAGAAGCCCGTTCACCCGAACGACCACGTCAACTTGAGCCAGTCGTCGAACGACACCTATCCGACGGCCATGCACATCGCCTGCGCGGAGGAGGTCGTGCACCGGCTCCTGCCGGCGCTCCGCAAGCTCCGCGACGCCCTGAACAGCAAGGCGCAGGCCTGGGGGCACATCATCAAGATCGGCCGCACGCACACGCAGGATGCGACGCCGCTGACCCTCGGCCAGGAATTCTCAGGCTACACGCAGCAGGTCGAGAACGGCATCCGCCGCATCGAGCTGACGCTGCCCGCCCTCATGGAACTCGCCCAGGGTGGCACGGCGGTGGGCACGGGCCTGAACGCGCCGGTCGGTTTCGCGGAAACGGTCGCGGGGCGGATCGCCGAGATCACGGGCCTGCCTTTCACGTCCGCGCCGAACAAGTTCGAGGCGCTGGCCGCCCATGACGCGATGGTGTTCACGCACGGGGCGATCAACACGGTCGCGACGAGCCTGTTCAAGATCGCGAACGACATCCGCTTCCTGGGCTCCGGGCCGCGTTCCGGCCTCGGCGAGCTCGCCCTGCCGGAGAACGAGCCGGGCTCGTCCATCATGCCCGGCAAGGTGAACCCGACGCAGTGCGAGGCCCTCACGATGGTTTGCGCCCAGGTCTTCGGAAACCAGACCACCATGACAGTCGCGGGCAGCCAGGGCCATTTCGAGCTGAACGTCTTCAACCCCGTGATGGCGTACAACTTCCTCCAGTCCGTGACGCTGCTCGCCGATGCCTCCGTGTCCTTCACGGACAACCTGGTGGTCGGCATCGAGCCGCGCGAGGACAACATCAAGGCCGCGCTCGACCGCTCGCTCATGCTCGTCACGGCGCTCGCGCCGACGATCGGCTACGACAACGCCGCCAAGATCGCGAAGACGGCCCACAAAAACGGCACGACCCTGAAGGAAGAGGCGATTGCCCTCGGTCTGGTCACGGCGGAAGAATTCGACCGCGTCGTGCGGCCGGAGGACATGATCGCACCCCGCTGAGGCAACCTGTCCCGTAGGGCTGCGCCTTTTCGCGCAGCCCTGGAGCCGGAACGGCCCAGGGCGATTCGGGTTCTGTGGACGCCGACGGTCCGGCGCTTCCGGAGCTCTCATGCGCCCCATCTCCGCTCTCGCCCGCTCGTCCACGCTGGGCTTGGTTCTCGCCTCTGCGGCGCTGGCCGTCCCGGCCAGTGCGCAGCAGCGCGCGGCCACCAAGCTCGAGCAGGTCGCGAGCTTCCCGCATCAGGTCACCGGCGTCGCCGTTGCGCAGGACGGGCGCATCTTCGTGAACTTCCCGCGCTGGACGGAGGATTCGCCCATCTCCGTCGCCGAGGTGAAGAACGGCCGTCTGGTGCCGTATC
>JAQGJZ010000335.1 GCA_028290385.1 Enterovirga sp. | reverse complement strand
GCGCGTCGGACGCCGCCCAGGTGCAGCGATCCTCGCCGTGCACGTCGAGCACGTAACGGCCGACCGGCATCGCCGAGAGCGCGCAATAGCCGATCAGCTCGTCCCAATCCGCGTAGCGGGTCTTGCGGGCATCCTGGCGGAAGGCCTCGAGCAGGTCCTGCGCGTGCCGGGGCGAGAGCCCCCGTTCGGCGAGCACGAGCCTCAGCGGCTCCGCCTCCGGATCGGCCGGGCCCTTGCCGGTCAGCGCCGCCTCGAGCGCGTCGAGCATGCGCAGCTTCTCGTCGGCCGAGAGCGTGGCGTGATCGGCAACGTCGTCGGCCGCGCGGACGAAATAGTAGAAGGCGAGGATCGGGCCGCGATGGCGCGGGCTGATGAGGTGGGACGCGACCGGGAAGTTCTCGTCCTTGTGCCCCTTGCCCGACCTGGCTTCGGTGGCACTGGTCACCGGAGAGACCCCGCCTGCCGGAACCAGGCGACCGCGTCGACGAGCCCCTGCCGGTAGGGCCGCGATGTGTAGCCGAGCTCGCGGCGCGCCTTGCTGTCGTCGAAGAACATCTTGTAGGCCGCCATCCTCAGCGCATCGCGGCTCACGAAGGGCTCGCGGCCGGTGATCTGCGCGACCGCTTCCGCCCCGATCGCGAGCGGCCACACGGCAAGGCGCGGAATCCGCAGGCTCGGCGGGCGCCGGCCGACGATCTCCGCGATATCGGCCAGCATGCGCGACAGCAAGACATTCTCGCCGCCGAGGATGTAGCGCTCGCCGATCCGCCCCTGCCGCAAGGCGAGCAGATGCCCGGCCGCGACGTCGTCGACATGCGCGAGGTTGAGGCCGGTATCGACGAAGCCCGGCATCTTGCCCGACGCGGCTTCCACGATGATCCGGCCCGTCGGGGTCGGCTTCACATCGCGCGGCCCGATCGGGGTCGACGGATTGACGATGACGGCCGGCAGCCTGTCGGCCTCGACCATCGCCTCGACCGCACGCTCGGCGAGCACCTTGGAGCGCTTGTAGATGCCGATCGCCGTTTCCGGCGTGAGCGGGCGCGTTTCGTCATGGCCGGGCGTGATCGTGGCGACGCTGGACGTATAGACGACGCGCTCGACGCCCTCCCGCAAGGCGGCCCGCATCAGGTTGCGGGTGCCCTCGACATTGGCCTCGATCAGGTCCTCGGGCCGCTTCGCCCAGAGCCGGTAATCGGCCGCCGCGTGGACGAGATAGCGCACGCCCGCGACCGCCGGGGCGAGCGTCTCCGGCTCCCGGAGGTCGCCGATGACGGCCTCGTCGGCGGGCGACAGATTCGTTCGTGGCGAGTTCGCGCGCACCATGACGCGCACGGCAAAGCCCGCGTCACGGAATACGTTGGCGATCGCGGATCCGAGAAAGCCCGAGGCTCCCGTCACCAGAACGCGATCGCGCCCTCCGGCCGGATCGGCCATGCTTCACTCACCCGGCGGTCAGGCGCGAGCCTTGAGGGCTTCCGCGTTGCGGCCGAGGATCTCGAACACGCGCTTGACGATCGACTGCGCGTCCAGACCCGCCTGGGCATACATCCGGTCGGGCTTGTCGTGGTCGATGTAGACGTCGGGCAGCACCATCGAGCGCACCTTCAGGCCGCGGTCGAGCATGCCGCGCTCGGCGAGCAGGTGGAGCACGAAGGATCCGAAACCGCCGATCGAGCCTTCCTCGATCGTGATCAGCACCTCGTGATCGCGCGCGAGCCGAAGGATCATCTCCTCGTCGAGCGGCTTGGCGAAGCGCGCATCCGCGACCGTGGTCGACAGGCCGCGCGCGTCCAGCTCCTCGGCCGCCTTCAGCGACTCGGCGAGGCGGGTGCCGAGCGACAGGATCGCGACGCGCGTCCCCTCCTTGACGATACGGCCGCGGCCGATCTCGAGCGGGATGCCGCGCTCCGGCATGTCGATGCCGACGCCTTCGCCGCGCGGGAAGCGGAACGCGATCGGGCCCTGGTCGTGCGCGGTGGCAGTGGCGACCATGTGGACGAGTTCGGCCTCATCCGCGGCGGCCATGATCACCATGTTCGGCAGGCAGCCGAGATAGGCGATGTCGAAGGAGCCCGCATGGGTGGCGCCGTCGGCGCCGACGAGCCCGGCCCGGTCGAGCGCAAAGCGCACCGGCAGGTTCTGCAGCGCCACGTCGTGGACCACCTGGTCGTAGCCGCGCTGCAGGAAGGTCGAGTAGATGGCGCAGAAGGGCTTGTAGCCTTCGGTCGCAAGGCCGGCCGCGAAGGTCACGGCGTGCTGCTCGGCGATGCCCGTGTCGAAGGTCCGGTCCGGGAATTCCTTGCCGAAGAGGTCGAGGCCGGTGCCGGTCGGCATGGCGGCCGAGATCGCGACGATCTTGTCGTCCCGCCGCGCTTCCTTGGCCAGGCTTTCGGCGAACACCTTGGTGTAGGCCGGGGCATTGGCCTTGGCCTTGGCCTGCGTGCCCGTGACCACGTCGAACGGCACAACGCCGTGGTACTTGTCGGCAGCCGCCTCCGCCGGGCCGTAGCCCTTGCCCTTCTGCGTCACGACGTGGACCAGAATCGGCCCGCTCTCGGAATCGCGAACGTTCTTCAGGACGGGCAGCAGGTGGTCGAGGTTGTGACCATCGATCGGCCCGACATAGTAGAAGCCGAGCTCCTCGAACATCGTGCCGCCGGTGACGAAGCCGCGGGCGTATTCCTCGGCCTTCACGGCCTTGTCGGCGATGAATTTCGGCAGCCGCTCGGCGATGTTCTTGCCGACCTCGCGAAGCGAGCGGTAGGTCTTGCCGGACACGAGCCGTGCCAGATATGCCGACATCGCGCCCGTCGGCGGGGCGATCGACATATCGTTGTCGTTGAGGATGACGATCAGCCGGGACTTCAGGTGTCCGGCATTGTTCATGGCCTCATAGGCCATGCCGGCCGACATCGAGCCGTCGCCGATCACCGCGATGACGTTGTTGTTGCGGCCGTCGAAGTCGCGGGCGACCGCCATGCCAAGGCCGGCCGAGATCGACGTGGAGGAATGGGCCGCCCCGAAGGGGTCGTACTCGCTCTCCGAACGCTTGGTGAAGCCCGAAAGCCCGCCGCCCTGCCGCAGCGTGCGGATGCGGTCGCGCCGTCCCGTCAGGATCTTGTGCGGGTACGCCTGATGGCCGACGTCCCAGATCAGGCGGTCGTTCGGCGTGTCGAAGACATAGTGCAGCGCGACCGTGAGCTCGACCACACCGAGGCCAGCCCCAAGGTGGCCGCCGGTGACGGACACGGCGTCGATCGTCTCCTGCCGCAGCTCGTCCGCGACCTGTCTGAGGTCGGACTCGGGCAGCTGGCGGAGCAGTTCGGGGGTCCCGACCTTGTCGAGAAGAGGGGTATTCACAGGCAACGCGGGACTCGCGGTTGTCATCTTCGTTGACATTCTCCCTGCACCTTTTCCCGTCAAAAGAGAACCCGCTTCCTCAGCTTGGCCTTAATCCGCACTTTCAGTTTTGCCGTTCTGCCACAAACCGTGCGGTCTCGACGAGGACACTCGCGCGCTCGCCGAAAGACGCCATTTCCTCTTCCGCCCGCGAAACCAGCGACTTGAGGCGGGCTCTCGCCCCGTCTGCGCCGAGCAGCGAAACCAGCGTCGATTTGCCCTTCGCGGCATCCTTCCCGGTCGCCTTTCCGACGGTCGCAGCCTCGCCTTCGGCGTCGAGGAGGTCGTCCGCGATCTGGAAAGCCTGTCCGAGCGCTACACCGTAACGGGCGAGGGCCGCGCGTTGTTCAACCCCGGCTTGGCCGATGATCGCGCCCATCTGGACGGAGGCGGCCAGAATCGCGCCGGTTTTCATGGCCTGCAGCCGCAGCGTCGAGGTTTCGTCGCCCGGCATGGGGCGTCCTTCGGCCGTGAAGCGACCTTCCGCCTCAAGGTCCAGCATCTGTCCGCCGACCATGCCACCGAGGCCGGAGGCGCGGGCGAGCGCGAGCGTCAGGTCGATGCGGACCGTCGGATCCGGGTGGGTCGCCTCGTCCGCCAGGATGTCGAAGGCGAGCGTCTGGAGCGCGTCGCCGGCGAGGATCGCGGTCGCGTCGTCATAGGCCTTGTGGACGGTCGGCTTGCCACGGCGAAGCGCGTCGTCGTCCATCGCGGGCATGTCGTCGTGCACGAGGCTGTAGCCATGGATGCACTCGACCGCCGCGCCGGCGCGCAGCGGGCCGTCGCCTTCCACCCCGAACAGGCGCGCGGTTTCGACCACGAGATGCGGACGCAGCCGCTTGCCGCCGCCCAGCATGGCGTAGCGCATGGCGTCGAGCAGGCGGGCAGGGCGGGCGATCTCGCCCGGCAGCGGCTCCGTCGAGAGCAGATGATCCAGGAGCCGCTCGGTCGCGCGCGCGGTCCCGTCCAGCCGCACGGAGAAGTCGTTCTGCGTCAAGGTATTCACATTATCCCAGATGCGGCGACGGCTTGGCGGAACGCGGCGGACAGGTCAACCTGGGACCGCATCATAGGTGAACGCGGCGACGGTCGCTCGGAGACACAGCATGCGTACCTTGCTTCTTGCCGCAGCGATCGGGCTGACCGCGCCGGCGAGCCTCGCCTTCGCTCAGACCGCGTCTCCCGCTCGGCCCCTGGTGGAGCCGCTACCGGCCGCCCGTCAAGCGCCCGCCACGGCCCGCAGCGCGAACGAGGAGGCCAGGCGGCGCGAGGATGCGCGCTACAAGCGCTGGGACGATCGGATGCGCCGCGCGACCCGATCGCTGTGCGACCGCTGCTAGGAGCGGTCACCGGCGCGGCCGCGGCTCCGGGCAGCGATACTCGTATTCGGCATGGAATTCGGTCAGCGGCCTCTCGGGGCCCAGGACGCATTGCGGCCGGGCCGTCGTCTCGGTCAGAAAGATCTCGGCGATGCGGCGCATCCGGTCTGGCCGGGGCAGCGGCGCCCCATCCGTACAGGCGCCGGCAAGCGCTTCGTTCAACGGATTCGTGACCACGACGAGGCTGCGGCGGTCGGTGCGGTCGAAGACCTCGTAGGTGTCCCGGCATCCGAGTCGGACCCGGACGCCGCGCACGTCGCCATATTGGCTCATCGCGTAGCCGAACGTTTCGACGGCGCAGCCGGCGAGGGCGCACAAGACGAAGGCTGAGACAAGAAAGCGGGCGAGCATGTCCGGTCCGAGCTGCGGGGCGATGCGCCGGATTAAGCCAGGCCGCCATGCTTGTCCCGCCAAATCGGCGCCTCAGCGCCGAAACGGCGTCAGGGCCGTCTCGATCGCGTCCAGCCGCTCCTCGACGCCTTCGGTCGGGATCGCGGCGACCAGCCGGCCGTTCCGCCACGCAAGCCGCTCGTCGCTTCCGGCCGCATCGCGGATGCCGGGATCGTGCTCGTCGCGATCCTTGAAGGTCAGGGCGATTGCCTGCGGGCCGGCATCGACCCGCGCGACACCCGCCTCGCGGCACAGCCGCTTGAGGCGGTTCACGGCCAAAAGGGCGGTCACCTCCTCCGGAAGCTGACCGAAACGGTCCTCGATCTCGTCCGCGATGCGCGCCTCGCCCGCGCGGTCCAGCGTCCTGGCGATCCGCGCGTATAGGTTGAGCCGCACCTCCGGCTCGGGAACGTAATCCGGCGGGATCCGGGCCGGGATCCCGATGTTCAGCTCCGGCACCCATTCCTCCGGCGGCGTCCGCCCGGTCGCGGCCAGGAGCGCGCGCTCGAGCAGCCGCCGGTAGAGCCCGGCCCCGATCAGCTTCACGTGACCGGCCTGCGTGTCGCCCAGCAGGTCGCCGGCGCCCCGCTGCTCGAGGTCCTCGGCACTGATGGCGAAGCCCGCGCCGAGGCGGTCCAGGCGCTCGAGCGTGCTCAGCCTCTTGCGCGTTTCGTCCGAGACCTCCTCCTCGGGGTCGGTCAGCAGGTACGCGATGCCGCGCGGCCGCCCGCGGCCGACGCGCCCCCGCAATTGGTGCAGCTGCGAGAGGCCGAACATGTTGGCGCGCCAGACCATGATGGTGTTGGCCCGCGGAACGTCGAGCCCGCTTTCGATGATGTTGGTCGCGAGCAGCACGTCGCCTTCGCCGTCGGCGAAGCGGACCATGGTGTCGTCGATCTCCTCGGCTGGCAGCTTGCCATGCGCGACAAAGACCTGGAGCTCGGGGACGAGCCCTTTGAGCTGCGCCGTCATCGGCGCGATATCCTCGATCCGGGGGCACACGACGAAGCTCTGGCCGCCGCGCCTACGCTCGCGCAGCAGCGCCGCGCGCACGGTCGGCCCGTCGAACGGCGCCACGAAGGTGCGAACGGGCTGGCGCTCGGCGGGCGGTGTCGCCAGCACGCTGACGTTCTGCAGGCCGACCAGCGCCGATTGCAGCGTCCGCGGGATCGGCGTCGCCGTGAGGGTGAGCACATGCGCGTGCTCGCCGAGGGCGCGGAACTTGTCCTTGTGCGCCGCCCCGAAGCGCTGCTCCTCGTCCACCACGAGCAGGCCGAGATCGCTGAACGCGACGCCGTTGCCCGCGAGGGCGTGCGTGCCGACCACGACGCGGATGGACCCGTCCTTCAGGCCGGCCTTCACGGCCTTTGCTTCGGCGGGCTTGGCGAGGCGGGACAGATGCCCGACCTCGATGCCGAACTCCGCGAAGCGGCGCCGAAAGGTCTGGAGGTGCTGGCGGACGAGCACGGTGGTCGGGGCGACGACCGCAACCTGCTTTCCGGCGAGCGCCACGGCCGCGGCGGCGCGCAGCGCCACCTCCGTCTTGCCGAACCCGACATCGCCGCAGACGAGGCGATCCATGGCCTTGCCGGAGGCAAGGTCCTTGAGGATGTCGTTGACGGCCTCGTTCTGGTCCGCCGTCACGCTATAGGGGAAGCGTGCGACGAAGCGCTCGTAATCGCGCCGCGGCGGCGTGATCGCGGGCGCCTCGATTTTCTGGCGCTCGGCCGCGATGCCCGCGAGTTCGGCTGCGGCATCGTTGATCTCTGTCTCCACCTTGGCGCGGCGCTTCGGCCACGAATCGCTGCCGAGCCGGTCGAGGCCGACATGCTCGGCCGCGCCGTAGCGCCACATGAGATCGATGTCGGAAACGGGCACCATCAGCTTGGCATCGCCCGCATAGGACAGCCGGATCGTGTCCGTAGCGGCCCCATCCCCGGTCGCGATCGTCTCAATCCCCTCCAGCAGGCCAAGGCCGTGCTCAAGATGGA
>JAQGJZ010000294.1 GCA_028290385.1 Enterovirga sp. | reverse complement strand
GGTGTCGGCGGCATCGCCGGCGCTGCGGCGGATGACGCGAACCGCCGTCCGGACGCCGTGGTCATCGATCGCGGAAGCAGCGCCGCAGACTGCGCGACCCGCACGACCCGGACCGAGAACGCCTACGGCGAATCGAAGACCGTCACCGAGCGCCGCTGCGACTGAACCGGAGCGGGCCGCGCTCCCGCCGGCCTCAGCTCTCGCCGAGCCGAAGCCGGTCGACCATCGCGCGGATGTCGGCAGCCGCTTGGTCGAGCGCCGAGCGGTCGCGTCCGCGCGCCACGATCTGGTTCGTGAAGCCTGCGGGCGAGTAGGACGGGTAGGACCCGATCGACAGCCCGGGGTAGCGCTTGGCGATCTCCGCCAGCGGGGCCGCATACAGGCCTTCCGGGAGCCCTGCCGCGTCGAGCGTTTCCGAGATGACGGGCTCACTCTTCGCGAGGCCCGGCGCCACGTTGTCGAGCATGGCCTGCATGATCGCCGGCACGCCCGCCATCACGATCACGTTGCCGAGCTTGAACCCGGGTGCGCGCGAGATCGGGTTCTCGACGAGCTCCGCCCCGTCCGGAATGCGGGCCATGCGGAGGCGGGCTTCGTTCAGATCCTCCCGCTTCATGCGCTGCAGGAGCATCTCGACCGCACGCGGGTCGACATCGATCGAAACCCCGAACGCCTTGGCGACGCAGTCCGCCGTGATGTCGTCGTGGGTCGGGCCGATTCCGCCGGTCGTGAACAGGTAGGTGTACCGGGCGCGCAGCGCGTTGACGGCGCCGACGATCTCCTCCTCGACATCCGGCACGACCCGCACCTCGCGTAGATCGATCCCGAGCCCGGTCAAGTATTCGGCGATGTAGCCGATGTTCTTGTCCTTGGTGCGTCCTGACAGGATCTCGTCCCCGATAACGAGAACCGCCGCCGTGATCGTGTCCTCAGCCATGGCCCGTGTCAGTCCTTGCGCTCGAAAACGAGGTTCTGGCGCGTCGTCGCCTTGAGGGTGTAGCCCTTGGTGCCGAGCAGGCGCGCGAGATCCGTCTGCCAGCGGCCGATCCCGTTTTCCAGGATCAGGATGGTCGGCAGGAGGTCGACGGGAGCGGTCGCGAGGAACGGCTCCAGGATCAGGTCCTCGGCCCCTTCCACATCGAGCTTGATCGCATCGATCCGCGTGTAGCCTTCGCCCTGAAGGAGCTCGAGCAAGGTGCGGGCCTGGACGCGGATGGGCTCTGCACCCGAGCAGGACACGACCTTGAGGCTCGACTCGCCCGCATTGTTCGGATCGAGGAACAGCGTCACCTCGCCCGGCTTTTCGGCGACCGCGCAATCGATCGCCTTGATCGTCCGATAGGCGTTCAGGCGGATGTTGTAGATCAGCCGCTCGTAGATCTCCGGCTGCGGCTCGATGGCGAGGATGCGCGCGGAAGCTCCGGCCCGGGAGGCGACGAACAGCGCATAGGCCCCGATGTTGGCCCCGACATCGATGAAGACGAAGCCGTCCCGGATGCTTTGGGCCAGGATCGCGAGTTCGGTGGTGTCGAAATGCTGAGGCGTGAACAGCATCCGCTTTTCGCAGATGTTGTTGTAGGGCCTGACCCGCAGCTTGACCCCGAGCGCCTCGATATCCACCGGCTGTCCGGCCAAGCGCCGCATCACGAAACGGCGAACGAGGATGACGGCGCGACGCGCCAGCCACGTGTTCGGCAGCGCCCGCGTCCAGTTCACGGCAAGGCGCGTGATGCCTTTGAGCGCATAGGCGCCGTAGGAGGCTGCGTCGATCATCCCGATGAGCTATGAACCGCACCGACAGGCGGGGAAGGACGAGTGCTCATCGCACCTGCCTCGCCGCCCCGCAACCCAGCCCTGCCCCGTGCGGCGCTTGTGCTCCACCGGGTTCCGCCTAGATTCGGCCTGACGCCATGAGTTACGACACAGCAGTCCAGGAGCGCAGGTCGCCCGAACCGCCTCTGCACGGCCCCGAAGGATTCGAGGGCATGCGCCGGGCGGGGCGGCTGACCGCGGAGGCGCTCGATCTCCTCGCCGAGCACGTCAAGCCTGGCGTGAGCACCCAGGCTCTCGATGCGCTGGTGGCCGATTTCGCCCGCGACAACGGCGCCTACAGCGCCACCCTGCTCTATCGCGGCTACCCGAAATCGATCTGCACCTCGATCAACCACGTCGTTTGCCACGGCATTCCGAACGACAAGCCGCTGCGCGAGGGGGACATCCTCAACATCGACGTGACGCTGATCCTCGACGGCTGGTACGGCGATTCGAGCCGCATGTACTTCGTCGGCGAGGTGCCGCGCCGCGCGGCTCGGCTGTGCGACGTGACCTATGAGTGCCTGATGCGTGGCGTGGAGGCCGTGAGGCCGGGCCGCACAACCAACGCGATCGGGGCGGCGATCCAGTCCCTCGCCGAGCAGGAGCGCTGCTCGGTCGTGCGTGATTTCTGTGGCCATGGCGTCGGCCGCGTCTTCCATGATGCCCCGACCATCCTGCACTATGTTGAGCCGAGCTACGACGTGCCGCTCAAGCCCGGCATGATCTTCACGGTCGAGCCGATGATCAATCTGGGACGTCCGCAGGTGAAGGTGCTGGCCGACGGGTGGACGGCGGTGACCCGCGATCGCTCCTTGTCCGCGCAGTTCGAGCACACAGTTGGGGTAACGGAGACCGGGGTCGAGATCTTCACGACCTCGCCCAAGGGCTATCACCAGCCGCCCTACAACATCCCCGCATAAGCGCTGCGCCGGGCAGCGTGGGATGAGCTCCGACCCGGCAGACCCGCCCGACCATCTCGGCCATCGCGAAAGGCTGCGCGCGCGCTTCGCCGAAACGCGCGGCGAAGGCCTGGCGGATTACGAGTTCCTGGAACTCCTGCTGTTCCGCTCCATCCCGCGGCGGGACGTGAAGCCGATCGCGAAGCGGCTGATCAAGCGTTTCGGCTCCTTCGCCGAGGTGCTTGCCGCGCCCCCTCACCTCCTCTCGGAGGTCGAAGGGGTCGGCGAAGGCGTCGTACTCGACCTGAAGATCGTCGAAGGCTC
>JAQGJZ010000254.1 GCA_028290385.1 Enterovirga sp. | reverse complement strand
CTTCCGGGTTTCGATCGATTGATCCGAAAGTCCAAAGCCTGCCGACGCAGGGATTTGGTACGGGAGAGAAGGTAAAAGCGTAGAAGACCGCACACTACACAGACAGAAACTGAACCGGGTGGGCAGGACAGAAAATGCCGTCCTTCAAGCGGCTTTTGTGGAACCACGTCACTGCCATAGAACCCGGGCCCGAAGCTCAAACCTATCTTCTTAAAACCACCGACCCATGGCGGACATCGAAGCCTCTTCCAGTCTGGACATGACAGCCCGTACGATAACGTCCCCCAGGGGGACATGAAGCGGCGGAATTTTCTTACGGGCCCGAGCGGGAGAGACCAATCTTAGCGCTCGTCCCGCGCGCGACGCGGCGATTCGCAAGGTGGAGGACGCATGAAGAGGCGGGATGTTCTGACGCTGTTGAGCGCTGCGGCCTTTCCGCTTGCCGCCGCGGCGCAGCCCGGCCGCATTCCGCGGGTCGGGCTCCTGATGCTCGGCAATCCGGACCCCGGCCTGTTCCTGCGCGAGGTGATTGCGGGCCTGCGTGACCTTGGCTACGAGGACGGCCGCAACATCGTGCTCGAGCGCCGGAACGCCAACGGCTCGGCGGCGCAACTCAACGCGCTGGCCCGGGAGCTCGCCGCGCTTCCGGTTGACGTCATCGTCGCCTTCCAGACGCCCGTCGTCGTGGTCGCAAAGAATGCGACCACGCACATCCCGATCGTGATGTGTCCCGCCCAGGAACCGATCGAACTGGGATTTGTCCAGAGCTTTGCCCGTCCGGGCGGCAACATCACGGGCATGACCACCGCCACGGCGGAGATAGCGGCCAAGAACCTCGACCTGATCCGGGAGGTGCTTCCTTCCGTGCGCCGCGTCGGCGTCGTCGGCAATGCCGCCGATCCGTTTCACAAGCCATTTCTCGCACAGCTGGAGGCCGCGGCGCGAACCTCGAATCTCGAACTCAAGATCGCACTAAGCCAGGGCGCCGATCCGTTTCCGGCGGTGTTCGCCGAGGTTGCAGGAAGCGGCGTTGAAGCGATGATGATGCAGCCGAGCCTGCCGAGCGACCGGGCTGCCGAGCTCGCGCTCCGCCATCGCCTGCCGCTGTTCGTGCCGAGACTCGAAGCGGCCCAGGCCGGAGCCCTGATGGCCTATTCCGCCGACCCAGCCGCCGTGTACCGGCAGGCCGCGACGTTCGTCGACAAGATCCTGCAGGGCCGCAAGCCGGCGGACCTGCCGGTTGAGCTCGCGACCAAGTTTCAGCTCGTCATCAACCTCAAGACCGCAAATGCGCTGGGGCTGACACTGTCGCCGATGCTGCTCGGCCGCGCAGACGAGGTGATTGAATGAAGCGGCTCATATCGGCTTCTGGCACTTAGCAACGGTTCGAATGTCCGAGTTCTACCGACCGGAACCGGACATTCTCGAGACACGAGTCGAAGCCCTAAGGGGCGTCGTTGCCGGCCGAGAACCTGAGGGTGCAGACGGCCGCCCCGCTCTCGTCCGTGACCCTCATGATCCACTCGCCGCTGTTCCAGAACTCGCTGCCGAGGTCCTTCAGGATCGCGCCCGCGGTTCGCACGGCTTCGGCGCGCGCCGCATCGGGGCCGGCCAGTTCGGTCCCGACTCGGTCCAGGTATTCGGTGCCATCCCGAACATTGAAGAAATAGCGAGGCATGCTGGTGCTCCGATAAGGCGGGAGCACGACAACTCTCAGCCACCGGAGCCCAAGGTGCGACCGGCGGTGCGGTCACTATGCGCAGATCGCGGCGGTCGCTTCCCTAACTTTGGTTAGCGAGGCGAGCGGTTCGAAACCGACCGTATGCGCGAAGGATAATCGGCGCGAACACGCCCCAGAGAGCGGGCGCAAGCGCACCTCTCCCCTTGCGGGAAAGGCCCGACCGCCGCGGCTCGATGGCACCCACGGACGGGTGCGGTGTTGACGGTGACGACCTGGGAATGGTGCTCTTCACATGCGTCCTGCCCGCAATTCGCCGCCCACCCCGATCCGCCGCTCGATCGCACGGGGGCAGCCGTGTCCGTTCGCAATCGTCGCGGGCGTGGGCGGGCTTATGGAGAGGTGGCTCAGCGACCGCGACGCGGATGCCCGCTCAGGCCTGAGGGACGACGCGATGGGCGTTTGGGCGCGCCGGTTCGGCTGGCTGCGTGCGGAAACAACGCCCGAGACGGCCGCGCATCGGGGGCCGAGCCATGGCTGGGCCCGCCCGCCCGAGCAGCCCGACCCGCATGGCCGCCTCTCCCGGCGGCGTCGGCGCGGGCCGGCAGCCTAGAACAACCAGGTCTGGCGGCACGGGCTCATGCTCTTCAACTCGCTCGTCTTTCTCCTCGCCTTTCTGCCGGCGGCCTTTGCCGGGCAGGCGTTTGTGCTCCGCTTCGCGCCCCGTTCCCGGACCGCCTTTCTGGTTTTCGTCTCCTTTGTCTTCTACGCCTCCTTTGACCTCCGCTTCGTGCCGCTCTTGGCGGCATCGATCCTGCTGAACTGGCTCGTTGCCGGCGCCTTTGTCAGGTCCGGCCGAAAACCGCTCGTCGGCGTCGCCATCGCGGCGAACCTCCTGCTGCTTGGCCTGTTCAAGTATCTCGACTTCTTCGGCGGTCTGCTCGCCCTCGATCCGGGCGCAACGGCGCACCGCTACGAGCTCGCGTTTCCGCTCGGGATCTCGTTCTTCACCTTCCAGCACGTCATGTATCTGAGCGACCTGCGCGCAGGTCGCACCGCCCATGTCGGGCTCCTCGATTATGCGCTCTACATCGCGTTCTTCCCGCGCGTGATCGCGGGCCCGCTGGTGCGGCCGGGGGAGCTTTTCCCGCAGCTCGCGGCCCGGCCCGCCCTCCCCTCGGCCGAGGTGATCGCGCGCGGGCTCGTCCTCCTGGCGCTGGGCCTGTGCAAGAAGGGGTTCATCGGCGACCCGCTCGGGGGCCATGTCGATCCGATCTATGCGAAGATCGCGGCCGGCGCGGCGCCGAGCCTCGCGGAGGCCTGGCAGGCGACGCTCGGCTACACCTTCCAGCTTTACTTCGACTTCTCGGGCTACACGGACATGGCCCTCGGCCTGGCGCTGCTGTTCGGCATCGTGCTGCCGCAGAATTTCGACGCGCCCTACAGGGCCGTGTCGATCCAGGATTTCTGGCGGCGCTGGCACATCACCCTGTCCCTGTTCCTGCGCGATTACCTGTACATTCCCTTCGGCGGGAACAGGCATGGGCTGCCGCGGCAGGTTTTGGCGCTGTTCGCCACGATGGCGCTCGGCGGGCTGTGGCACGGCGCGGGCTGGACCTTCGTGGCCTGGGGGGCGCTGCACGGGGCCGCGCTCGGCATCCACCTCGTCTGGCGGCGAGCGGGGCGCGCGATGCCCGATGCGCTCGGCTGGGTGCTCACCTTCGGGTTCGTGGCGCTCGCCTGGGTGCTGTTCCGCGCCCCGAGTTTTGCGGCCGCGGGTGCCGTCTATGCCGGGCTGCTCGGGCTGGGACAGGCCGGCATCGGCGAGACATCCTGGGCCTTCTGGCAGCTCATCACGATCGCGGCGGCGCTCGCCGCGATCGGCCCGACGGCCTGGACGTTGTCGCGCGCCCTGCCGCCGGCGCGCTGGGTGGCCGCCCTCGCCGCCCTCGTGCTGGTCGCCGTGCTCCTGCAGGTCGGCGACGATGGCAACGCCGATTTCATCTATGCCCAGTTCTGACGCCGATCCGGTCCGGCGCTGGCCCGCCTTCCTGGCCCTGCTGGCGGGGGTGCTGGCGCTCGCGCTCGCGCTGGTCGTCGGACGGGTCGTGTGGTTCGATTCGTATTGGCTGTTCCGCGACAGCCCGCCCTGGCTCGAGGCGACCGGCGGGAGCAACCGCCTCCTCGACCGTCAGACCCGGCGCGCCAAGGTGCTGCAGGCGCTGACGCGCCGCTACGCGGTGGCGCTGGTCGGCAGCTCGACCGTCTATCACGGGCTCGATCCGCGCGACGTCGCGCCAAGCCTGCGCGGGCGCGTGTTCAACGTCGGCATCTCGGCGCTCCGGGCCGAGGAGCTGCCGGTCGTGGCGAGCGTCGTGGCTTCGCGGGGCGGGGTCGAGCGGGTGGTGCTCGGGCTCGATTACTACATGTTCTCGCGCCGCGATGCGCCGGCGGGGCAGCTCAGCCCGGCGCTGCTCACCGCGGCCGGCCGCTGGAACACGCGCCTCGGGAGCCTCGTCAGCCGCTATGCGCTGGCCGACAGCACCCTCCGGCGGGTGAGCGGGAGCGAGGACCCGGGCGGCTGGACCCGGGACGGATTTCGCATCACGCCACCGCTGCCCCCGGCGCTGACACGGCAGAACGACGCCACCCGCCGGCGCACCACCGCGCCCTACCGGCCGGAGACCTTGGCCTATCTCGAAGCCGCGCTCGCGGCCTTCCAAGGCCGGGACGTCTCGATCTATCTCGCGCCCGTGAGCGAGGCGCAGCGCACGATCATGGGCGAGCTCGGGCTGCTGGCGGATTTCGCGGCCTGGCAGGGGGACATCGCCCGCGTGGCGGCGGCGCACGGCGCACGCTTCCAAAACCTCGTCGATCTCGGCGCCCCCTACCCGTTCGATCCGCAGACCGGCTCGACGGATGTGTGGCTCGACAACCTGCACTACACGCCCGTGCTCGGACGCCAGATCATGGAGCGCGTCGGCCTGCGCCGGCCCGGGGAGACGGGCTGATGGGCGCGGCTGCGTGCGCGCTGGTTCCCGCGCCGCCCGGCAAGCCATCGGCCCTGCGCCGGCTGCGCGAGATCGAGGCCGGGATCCCGCCTAAGGCCGACCTGATCCTGTTCGGCGATTCTCTCGCGGCGGGATGGCCGCCGGAGCTGTACGGCAGGGCCTTCCCGAACAGGCGCGTGTTCAATTTCGGGCTGCCGGGGGACCGCGTGCAGACGAGCGCCTGGCGGCTGGAAAACCTGTCCGTCGGCCATCTGCGGCCGCGCGAGCTGCTGGTGCTGCTGGGGACGAACAATCTGGGCGACGGCGACCCGCCGGACGCGGTCGCGGCCGCGCTGGCGGCGCTGGTCGGGCGGGCGGCCGCACTCTGGGGGGAGCCGGCCACGATCGTCGCGACCATCCCGCGCCGGGGCGAGCTGCCCGGCTTTCGCGAGGCGGATCGCGGCGTCCTGAACGCGACCCTCGCCCGGGCGTTGAGCCGCGTGCCCCGGGCAAGAATTTTGGATTCGGACATGGCCCTCGCGGCGGGCCCCGGCGAGGCGCCGAGCCTCCTCGCCGACCACCTGCATCTGAGCGAGGCCGGCTACGGGCGCCTCAGCGCCGCGCTGGCGGCGCTGCTCGGGCCCGCCGGCGACGGGCCGTGATCGAGCTCAGCGGCACTCGCTCATCATCGTCTCGTAGGCTTTGGTGAAGCCCTCGAGCGAGTAGGTGTCCTCCGTCACGTTCTGGCGGACCGAGGTCGTCTCCACGGTGGCGTTGGCGCCCTGCTTCAGGGCGGTCACGGCCCGGCGCTGCTCGTCGGCGTCGAGCAGCCAGGCCTGCCCGTTCTGCTCGCCGAGCTCGAATTCCTGCGACCCGACGGTGAGCGTGGAGCGGGCGTCGGTGTCGAGCGGGAAGCCGAGTTCGAGCGCGATCTCGTCGCGCGGGTTGCGCGACACGAACAGGTAGGCCGGCCCGCGCTTCAGGCCGTCCGGGCGCCGGGCAGTCGGGGCGGACAGGATGTAGCAGGAGGTCCGGCCGCTCGTGGCGGCCTTGTAGGTCTGCCACGCGCCGGATTCGGCCAGGAGCTGGGGGTCGCCGGTCGTGGCGGCGGCCGGCGCGCAGGCGAGCAGCGCGAGAGCGGCCGAGGCAAGGGAGAGGCGGATCGGCGTTATCGCACGAAGGGAGCGTAAGGAGCTGGAAAGTCTCATCAATTCATCGTCGCCGCGGGGCCAGACGGGATGTCCGGGCCGCCCGTCGCAGAGGAATGGAAGCTAAACGGCGGGTTCGGAGGGCGTCAACCTTGGCCGTTGCCGCCCGGCGCGGCGTGGGGCCGCTGCCTCAGCGTGGCGCGCCCGCGAACCCGGCGCGCTTCAGCCGCACGATGGCGAGGTCGAGAGCCTGCAGAAACGCCGAGCGGTCGCCCTTGGAGAACGGCTTCGGCCCGCCCGTGACCGCACCCGCCTCGCGCAGGTCGGCCATCAGGTTGCGCGTGGCGAGCACGGCGCCGATCGTCGATTCCGTGTAGGCGCGGCCATTGGGCGCGATGACGTCGGCGCCCGCCTTCACGGCCCGGTGCGCCAGCGGGATGTCGGCCGTGACGACCACCTTGCCGCGCTTCGCCCGCTCCGCGATCCAGTCATCCGCGACATCGAGGCCCGACCCGACGACCACGCGCTCGATCAGCGGATCGCGCGGCAGCATCATGAAGCTGTTGGAGACCACATAGCTCTTCACCCCGTGCCGGGCCGCGACGCGAAACACCTCGTCCTTCACGGGACAGGCATCCGCATCCACCAGGATCTCGATCGGCTCGTCCAAGCTCTACCCCACCTCAGCGAGCGCCTGCTCCCGCAGCCCGTCGGGCCCGGGCCGCACGGCGCGCCGGATGTGGTGCTGCAGAAACTCCGCCGCCTCCGCAACCGATTCGGCCGCCTCGGGCACGATCCGCTGCAGCAATTGCCAGCCATGCGGCACCACCGGCCAGCGCTTGAACGCGACCTCGGCGCCCGCCTCCCGGGCGCGGTCGACGAGCCTGATCGCGTCGTCGAGCAGAAGCTCCCGCTCGCCGATATGGACGAGCAGCGGCGGCAGGCCGGCGAGATCGGCATAGAGCGGCGAGGCGAGCGGCGTGCGCGGATCCGCGCCGGCGAGATACATGGCCGCCAGCGCCTGGAGGTTGTCGTTGAAGAACAGCCCTTCGGCGTCGTTGTTGGCCACGACCGAGCCGCCCGTGATCGCAAGATCGGTCCAGGGCGAGAACACGGCCGCGGCCGCCGGGAGCCCCCCGCCCTCCTCCCGCACGCGGACCAGCAGGGCCAGCGCCAGCCCTCCGCCCGCGGATTCGCCCGCGACAGCGAGCGATGTGGCGTCGACCCCGCTCGCGATCAGGCCCGAATAGACCGCCTCCGCATCGTCCAGGGCGGCCGGAAACGGATGCTCCGGCGCGAGCCGGTAATCCGGCACGAACACGCGAAACCCGTGCCGGCAAAAGGCGCCGGCCAGCAAGCGGTGGCTGGACGGCGAGCCGACCACGTAGGCGCCGCCGTGCAGGTAGAGAAGCGTCGCGGTCGCGTCCGCCGGCTCCAGCCACTCGCCCGCGACGCCGCCGATCCGATCCGGCCGGAGCGTCGCGCCCGCCGGCGGCGCCGTTTCGAGCCAGGCGCCGCGCGAGCGGAGCCGCGGGATATCGAGCGGGCGGCGGGTCCGCGGTTTCACGAGCCGGCGCAGGAGCCAGGCTGCGGCATGGGCCCTGAAGCTGGCGATGGCTCGCCTCCTGTCCTGCTGCGCCCCGGGTTGCCGGGCGGCGGCGATTGCACCACAAGCCAAGAATGCACGACACAGTCCGGATGATCCTGACCGCGCGGGTCTACGATGTCGCGGTCGAGAGCCCGCTCGACCCGATGCCGAGGCTGGCCTCGCGGATCGGCGCGCCCGTGCTGCTGAAGCGCGAGGACCTGCAGCCGGTCTTCTCGTTCAAGCTGCGCGGCGCCTACAACAAGATCGCGGGGCTCTCGGCCGAAGCGCTGGCCGGCGGGGTGATCTGCGCCTCAGCCGGCAACCACGCGCAGGGCGTGGCGCTCGCGGCGGCCCGCCGCGGCATCAAGGCGACGATCGTGATGCCGACCACCACCCCCGCCATCAAGGTGGAGGCAGTGCGGGCGCGCGGCGGCCATGTGGTGCTGCACGGGGAGGCCTTCGACGAGGCCTATGCCCATGCCCGGCATATCGAGGCGGAAACGGGCGCGGTCTTCATCCACCCGTTCGACGATCCGGCCATCATCGCCGGCCAGGGCTCCGTCGGGCTCGAGATCCTGCGCCAGCATGCGGACCCGATCGAGGCCGTGTTCGTGCCGATCGGCGGCGGCGGGCTCGCGGCGGGCGTCGCGGCCATCGTGCGCTTTCTCCGCCCCGAGACGCGCATCATCGGGGTCGAGCCGGACGATGCCGCCTCCATGAAGGCGGCGATCGAGGCCGGCGAACGGGTGATCCTCAACCGGGTCGGCCTGTTCGCCGACGGCGTCGCGGTGCGGCAGGTCGGCGAGGAAACGTTCCGCCTCTGCCGGGAACTGCTCGACGAGGTCATCACGGTCGACACGGACGCGATCTGCGCGGCCATGAAGGACATTTTTGACGACACCCGCGCGATCGCCGAGCCCGCAGGCGCGCTCGCCCTCGCGGGCCTGAAGGCCTACGCCGAACGCGGCCGGACGAGCGACGGCGCCCTGGTCGCGATCAATTCGGGCGCGAACCTCAATTTCGACAGGCTCCGCCATGTCGCGGAGCGGGCCGAGATCGGCGAGGGCCGCGAGGCCCTGCTCGCGGTCACGATCCCCGAGCAGCCGGGCAGCTACCGCCGCTTCATCCAGCTCCTCGGCAATCGCGCCGTCACCGAGTTCAACTACCGCTACGCCGACGCCGACGCCGCCCACATCTTCGTCGGCGTCGAGCTCAGGGACGGCGGCCGCGAGAAGCGCCAGATCATCGAAGCGCTCGTAGCGAAGGGGTTTCCTGTCCTCGACATGAGCGACAACGACATGGCGAAGCTCCACGTCCGCTACATGGTCGGCGGACGGGTCGAGGGCCTGCCGGACGAGGTGCTCTGCCGCTTCCAGTTTCCCGAGCGGCCGGGCGCGCTTCTGCGCTTCCTGGAAAGCCTGCGTCCGGACTGGAACATCACGCTGTTCCACTACCGCAACCACGGCGCGGATTTCGGCCGCGTGCTCGCGGGCATCCAGGTGCCGCAGGAGCAGCGCGCCGAATTCGCCGCCGCCCTGGACGAACTCGGCTTTCCCTACACGGACGAGACCGGAAACCCGGCCTACCGGCTGTTTCTGGCGGGCGGCAACGGAGGCGAAAGGCCGGCCGCGTGAACCGGCGCAACGTCATCCTCGTCCTGGCCTGGATGGCGGGGGCGGTCGTCTCCTTCTCGGGCACGGCGATCGCGGTGCGGCTGCTCTCCGGGCGCCTCGGCGCCTTCGAGATCCAGGCCGTCAGAAACGCCGGCGGGCTCGCCCTGCTGCTCCTGGCGATCGGCTTTCGCCCGCAGCTCCGCTGGCAGCTCGGGCCGGGCTCGCTGAAGCTGCAGCTCGGCCGCAATGTCCTCCATTATGTCGGCCAATACGGCTGGAACCACGCCGTCATCGCGCTGCCGCTCGCGACCGTGTTCGCGCTCGAATTCACGGCGCCGGTCTGGCTCGCCGCGCTGGCCGTCCCGCTTCTCGGGGAGCGCCTCACGGCGGGCCGGATCGGGGCGATCATTCTCGGCTTTCTCGGCGTCCTCGTGGTTCTGCGGCCCGGGGTGGAGGCCTTCCACCCGGTCGCGCTCAGCATGCTGGCGACCGCCTTCACCTTTGCGGCGACGGCCGTCTGCACCAAGGCGCTCACCCGGCGCGTCTCGACCTTCACGATCCTGCTCTGGATGAACCTGCTGCAGCTGCCGCTCAGCCTCGCGCTCTCAGACCTGAGCCTCCTCGGCGAACTGCAAGGGACCGAGATCGCCGGGGCGCTGCTCCTGGTGCTGACCGGGGTCACGTCCCACTTCTGCCTCACCCAGGCTTATCGCCACGGCGACGCGCTCGTGGTCATGCCGCTCGACTTCCTGCGCATTCCGATGATCGCGGTCGTCGGCTGGTACTTCTACGGGGAGCGGCTGGATCCGTTCGTGTTCGCGGGCGCCGCGCTGATCATCCTCGGGATCGCCTGGAACCTGTCGGCCGAAGCGCGGCGGCGTCACCCCGCGCCGGACGGCTGAGCTAGCGCCAGCCGAAGACCTGGATGAGCGCGGGCGTCATGATGACGACGAACAGCACCGGCAGGAAGAACAGGATCATCGGCACGGTCAGCTTGGGCGGCAGGCCGGCAGCCTTCTTCTCGGCCTCCGACATGCGCATGTCGCGGCTTTCCTGCGCGAGCACCCGCAGGGCGGTGCCGAGCGGCGTTCCATAGCGCTCCGCCTGGATCAGGGCGGTCGTCACCGCCTTGATGCTGTCGAGACCCGTGCGATGCGCCAGGTTTTCGTAGGCGACCCGGCGGTCCTGCAGGTAGGACAGCTCGGCGGTCGTCAGCGTCAGCTCCTCGGCGAGCGCAACCGACTGGGTGCCGACCTCCTGGCTCACGCGCCGGAAAGCCCCTTCGATCGACATGCCCGCCTCGACGCAGATCAGCAGCAGATCGAGCGCATCGGGCCAGGCGCGGCGGATCGAGAGCTGCCGCTTCGCCGTGTGGTTCGACAGGAAGATCTCGGGGCTCTTGATGCCCACAAAGGTCGCGCCGATCGCGATGCCAAGCCGGATCATCACCGGCTGGCCAAAATCCTTGATCACGAACAGGTAGAACAGCGAGAAGATCAAGAAGCCGATCGGCGCCACCAGCCTGAAGAACAGAAAGGTGATCTCGGCCTGCGGGCCGCGGAAACCGGCCCTGACGAGCTTTTCCTTGGCCGTCGTCGTGCCCAGCCAGTCGCCGAGTTTGAAGCGATGCACGATCTGCTTCATGTAGGCCTTCGGCTCCTGGCGGAGCGAGACCTTCTGCTGCCCTTTCATCATCCGCTCGCGTTCGCGCGCTCGGATCCGCTCGCGTTCGTTCGCGACCGCCTTCATCCGCTTGTTGAGCGTGTTCCCCTCGACCAGCGGCATGGCGAGCGTGAGCACGGTCGCGCCGGCCGCGAAGGCGGCGAACAGCGCCGCCATCGTCTGCGGATCGGCGAGCTTGGCCAGGAGGGAGGACAGCATGGCGCGCTCAGAAGTCGAAGTTGATCATCTTGCGCATCACGCTGATGCCGACAAACATCCAGAAGGCCGAGACCCCGAGCATCATCTTGCCGGTCAAGGTGATCCAGAGAAGCTCGATATAGGTCGGGCTGGTGATGTAGGTCAGCAGCGTCACGACGAAGGGCAGCGCCGCGATGATGCCGGCGGAGGCCTTCGCCTCCGTGCTCATGGCGATGATCTTCTGCTTCATCTTGCGGCGCTCGCGCAGGACGCGTGACAGGTTGCCGAGCGTTTCGGCGAGGTTGCCGCCGGACTTCTGCTGAATGCCGACCACGATGGCGAAGAAGTTCGACTCGGCGACGGGCACCCGCTCGTACAGCTTGCCCACCGCCTCGCCGATCGACAGACCGAGCGTCTGCTGCTCGACGATGAAGCGGAATTCCGACTTGACCGGCTCCTGCGCTTCCGTGGCGATGATGCGCAGGCAATCCCCGAGCGGCAGGCCCGACCGGATGCCGCGCACGATGACGTCGATCGCGTTCGGAAGCTCCTCCAGGTACTTGCTGAGCCGCCGCTTCTTCATGAAGCCGAGAAACCAGCGCGGCAGGCCGAGGGACCCGACGAACAGGGCGACGCCCGCCAGCAGCGGCGATCCGGTCAGCGAGAAGATCAGAAGAGCACCCGTGAGCCCGCCGGCGCCGCTCACCAGAAAGAAGCGGCCCTTCGTCCAGTGCAGGCCCGCCTGCGCGATGCGCTGCTCGAGCGAGACCTTGTTTCTGTTCTTCTCGCGCTCGTCGATTTCCTTCAGGCTCTGGGCGACCTGTTCGCGGCGGTCGCCGCCGCGGCCGATCTTCTCGACGCGGGCGCTCTG
The DNA here is from genome assembly GCA_028290385.1 of Enterovirga sp. GTDB lineage: Bacteria > Pseudomonadota > Alphaproteobacteria > Rhizobiales > Beijerinckiaceae > Enterovirga. The sequence continues at coordinate 900 of JAQGJZ010000254.1, read as the reverse complement.
GCCGTCGCCGATCACGGCCCTGTGCCGCTTCTCGGCCCGGGCCTCCCCGGAGAGCAGCGGATACACGAACACATAGGCGAGGCCGCCGGCCGCGATGGCGGCCAGCCCAACGGCGGCGAGGATGGTCATATCCATCGTGCGGCCCTCCCGGGCGCCGTGCCTGCTGGGTGCCTCACGCGGCCTCTTCCCTGGCTTCCATGGCATCGAGGGCGGCGGCGAGCGCGCCCTCCTCGCCGAAATAGCGGGCCCGTTCCCAGAAGCGCGGCCGGCCGATGCCGGTGGAGCGGTGGTGGCCCGACAGGCGGCCCGTCGCGTCCTCCCCGGTGATGTCGTAGACCACGATGTCCTGCGTCGTGATCACGTCGCCTTCCATGCCGACGACCTCGGTGATGTGCGTGATGCGGCGCGAGCCGTCGCGCAGGCGGGCCGCCTGGATGACCACGTCGACCGAGGTCGCGATCATCTCCTTGATGGTGCGCGAGGGCAGCGAGAATCCGCCCATCGTGATGAGCGATTCCATGCGCGACAGGCATTCGCGCGGGGAGTTCGAGTGGACCGTGCCCATCGAGCCGTCGTGGCCCGTGTTCATGGCCTGCAGCAGGTCGAACGCCTCGGGTCCGCGCACCTCGCCGACGATGATCCGCTCGGGACGCATACGGAGGCAGTTGCGGACGAGGTCGCGCATGGTGACCTGCCCCTGCCCTTCCAGGTTCGGCGGCCGGGTTTCGAGCCGCACCACGTGGGGCTGCTGCAGCTGGAGCTCGGCCGCGTCCTCGCAGGTGATCACGCGCTCATCCGCGTCGATGTAGCGGGTGAGGCAGTTCAGGAGCGTCGTCTTGCCGGAGCCCGTGCCGCCCGAGATCACGTCGTTGCAGCGGACCCGCCCGATGATTTCCAGGA
>JAQGJZ010000248.1 GCA_028290385.1 Enterovirga sp. | reverse complement strand
ATCGCGTTGGTGGCGGGATCGCTCGTGGCCCGCACGTTAGGGTGGAGGTGGAAGCGCATGACGGGGTCGTGCAGGCGCTCCCTTGCGCGGCTAGTTTCGACCAGCCGGTCCGTCCCGTCGAGCCGGTCCCCGCCCGGGGCCAAGCTCCAGTGCCGCTCATGCGTCACGCCGAAGCGGGTTTCGTAGCCGTCGTGCCGGGCGGACGCGATCGTCCAGCCGTCGGCGTCGACGTTGCGCTCCACCTTGACGCGGGTGGGACCCGCGACGAGCACCGGCCCGACCCGTCGCTCGACGAAGCGGGCGAGCTCGCCGCGCGCATCTTCGAGGAGAAGGCCGGACGACGCGTCGCCGAGCGCCAGCGTCGAATGGGCCGCAGTCCGGCGCGCTGCTGTGCGCCCCGGCCCGGGCGCGGGCGGGGAGCCGACATTGACCCCGATGGGGGTGCCGTCGGCCGTAAGCTCGAAGGAAAGGCAGCCGGCATGCGCCGCCGCCGCGGAATCGAGCGACGGTGCAGGGCCGGTGTCGGCGAGCAGCACGGTCCCACCGGCCTCCAGGCGCAGATAGCCGGATTGCTCCGCATAGCTCGGCGGAGCCCCCCGGACCGTGTCGTAGGAGAGGAGGGTCGCGATCTGGTCGACCGCGCTCGGCCCCATGCCGTTGAACAGCGCAAGCTCGCGCCCGCCGCCGCGGAGATAGCGCAGCATGGGCATCATGCGGTCGATCGCGCGCCCAAGGGCCTCCGGCGGCTCGATCGAGCGGCTCACATAAAGAAGACGGAGCGGCAGCAGGTCGAGCAGGAGCTCGATCAGCAATCCGGGGTGGCGGCTGACGTGGCCTCCGTCGGGCAGGACCTGCGTGTCGAGCTCCGTCGCGAGAACGCGGGTGGCCCGTTTCAGCCTGTTCTCCAGGCCGCTGCAGCAGAGCGCCGCATAGGAGAGCGCCACCGCCGCGCTGAGCCGGTCCAGTGGCGTCCGGGCTGCGATCGCATCGCGCTCGAGCGCCCGCACGCCACGGCCGATGGCGCGCAGAAAGGCGGCGTAGAAGGTCGGATCGGCTCCGTTCAGGACGAGGGGCGACTGACACAGGAACGAGATCGTGCGACGCGCCACGACGCGCGGCTCGCGCGCGATGCCCGATGCGAGCTCGCGCCGGCGCGAGCCCACCGCTTCTCCGACCAGCGCCCGCGCATTCTCGCGCGCCAGGGGCGTATCGGCGGCCCTGAGGTGGCGAAGCCAGGAGAAGCCGTAAAGCGTCCTGGCCCAATCCTGCGATGGTGCCTCGATCTCGAACGGGGAGCGTCCGCGCGTTTCGACCTCCCGGCCCGCGAAGGTGAACAGGCCGGAATAGACTTCCTGCGCGATGGTCGGATCGCTGGTGCGAAGATCCTGCGGAGCGAACAGGAGCCGCTCCGGGCTCGGCACGCGGAGCGACGGGGCGCGCGTGTTCCGGCGCAGCCACAGGACTGGCACGCGGCCGGCCTCGTCCAGAGCCAGCCTGTACAGCCGCCAACGATCGGCCGCCCAACCCAAACGCGATTCCCGCCTGATCGGGCCCCAAAAGCGCGGGCCCGCGTGAGTGAGAGGCGGCCCGGAGACCGCACCTCTCAATGGCGCATCAGGCAGGCTTGCGCGAGAGCCGGCAAGCGAAAAACCCGTCCAATCCCCGGCGGATCGCATCCTGGAGACCGAAAGCGTCCGGCACGGTCCGCAGATCGCCGTCGGGCGTGACGACCGCCGCCCCAAGCCCCGTCTCGTCCGGGCTGACGGGCAGGCGCTCGAATTCCGGGTGCCGCTCCAGGAATGCCCTGACCTGGTCCTCGCCTTCCTCCCGCTCGAGCGAGCAGACGCAGTAAACGAGGCGGCCGCCGGGCCGGACCAGCCCGGCCGCATGGTCGAGCAAGCGGCGCTGCAACTCGGCGAGGCTCGCGAGGTCGCGCTCCTTCTTGGTCCAGGCGACGTCCGGGTGGCGCCGGATGGTCCCGGTCGCCGTGCAGGGCGCGTCGAGCAGCACGGCGTCGAAGGGCTCGGCCTGGAAGGCGAGCCCGTCCTGACACACGACCTCCGCGTCGAGCCGCAGCCGCTCGAGGTTTTGGCGGAGCCTGTTGAGGCGGGCGGCAGAGCGGTCCACCGCCGTCACGGTCGCGCCCGCTGCGGCAAGCTGGGCCGTCTTGCCGCCCGGTGCCGCGCAGAGATCGAGCGCGCGCTCTCCCGGCTGAACGGCGAGCAACCGCGCCGGAAGGGCGGCCGCCGCGTCCTGCACCCACCATTCCCCAGCCTCGAAGCCGGGGAGCTCGGGGATCGCGGTCCGGTCGGCGAGGCGGATGCTACCGGTCGGCAGCAGCGTGCCGCCGAGCCGCTCGGCCCAGCCCTCCGGGTCGGTCTTCACGCTGATGTCGACGGCCGCGCCCTCGCGATGGGCGGCCGCGATGGCGGCTGCCCGCTCCGGCCCGTATGCGTCGGTCCAGCGCTGGGCGAGCCAAACGGGGGCGTCGTCGAGCGGCGCGGCAGTCTCGGCGCGGATCTGTTCGGCGTCCCGCGCGACCCGGCGCAACACGGCGTTGGCAAGGCCCGTCAGGTGCCGGAGCTTCGGGTCGCTGCGCGCGAGCTCGACCGCGAGGTCCACCGCGGCGTGGTCCGGGACGTTCAGGTAGAGGATCTGCGCGGCACCGGTCGCCAGCAGCGCAAAGGCGCGTTCGTCCTCGGACAGGCCCTTGCTGAGTCGCTGGTTCAAAACCCGCCCGAGTGTCCCGAGCCGGCGAAAGGTCGTGACCGCGATGGCGCGCGCGAGCGGATCGGCTCCGGGATGACGGGCCAGGGCATCGTCGAGGCTCGTGCCGGTTCGAAGCACCTCCGCGACGCTCGAATAGGCCAGCTGGCGCGCCGCGAACCCGGGCTGCTCCTCCCCCGGCGCCTGTGCGTCCGGTTTCGGCCCCTGCCGACCGCCACGTTTCACGGCCGGCATAGGCGAGCCTTCCTCCGGCTGCCCGGATCGACCTTGACGCTGTCCAATACGTTCTCCAACTCGCCGGCATGGATACGGCCGCGATCTCTCATATGGGCACAGGCTCGCAACCGCCACAGGACGAGGGCTCCCCCGGCGCCGCGCCGGGCAAACCTTTGAGCGAGGCCGCGAAACGCGCGCTAGCCGAGGCGGCGGAGCGGCGGGCCGACATCGACCGGCGCGCCGCCGAGATCGCCCAAAGCCCCGAGCAGAACGGGCGCGGCGGGCTCGATCCGGTCCGGTACGAGGATTGGGAGATCGGCGGGCGGGCGATCGACTTCTGAGCAAGATTGCCCGGCGGCCAGGCGGACCCTAAAGCTGCAACAAAGCTTCAGGGAGGGGCCGGTGTCCCCATATGATCGGGATCTCGACCGGAATCCGGCGAACCACCAGCCGCTGACGCCGCT
>JAQGJZ010000221.1 GCA_028290385.1 Enterovirga sp. | reverse complement strand
GATCGAGCCGCGGTTCGAACTTGATCAGCGGCTTGCAGATACGGCGGCGGCCGGCATGCGGCTCTGGCCGGACGAGACCGCGTAGGGATCGCCTTCTTCCTCGATCTCGAGCGGCTCGTCGGCCTGCGGCAGGGGGCGGATGGCGGGCCGCGGCTGCGTGGCGGGCGCATCGGTCGGGCGGTTGGGATCGAGCCGCGGTTCGAACTTGATCAGCGGCTTGCAGATGCGGCGGCGGCCGCGCGGGTCGTGCCGGGCGAGATCCAGGTGGAAGTGGTTGTAGTGATAGATGTCGGAGCCCGGCGCGAGCACCGTCGTGAAGTGCTGGCACGCCCCGATGAACACCTCACGCAGGAATTCCTGCTCGTCCTGGGCGCCCTTCCAGCCCTTCTCGACGCTGATCGTGCGGCCGTCCGCGAGCTTGAAGGACATCACGTCGAGGGCGTTGCCGAAGGAGTGTTCGGAGAGCTTGGCGCCGGCGCGGTTGTTGCGCCCGCGGCAGGAATAGGAGCCAGCCCGGAGTTCGGCGACCGTCGTGCCGAAATAAAGCTCGGCCGCGGGCTGCACGGTGCCGTTCAGCCACGCGTCGATCTCGGGGATGATCGGGCAGCCCAGCGTCAAACGGTTGGAGAGGCCGATGCTGCCGCCGCCGAGCGCCGCGACCTTGAACGGGTAGGAGATCCCGCAGGCGCCGGGCCCGTCAATCTCGGACGCGCGGGACATGTAGGCGGTGGGCGTGACGAGCTTCGAGGCGAGGCACGCCTCTTCGGCCTGGGTTCGCCAGGCTTCTCGCTGCTCGAAGCCGAAGCGCCCGCAACCCACGAGCCCGACGCCCACGAGCGCCAAGGCCAAAAACGCAACAAAGCCACGACGCATGACGCGGAAAATGCGACGTGTCCGGTTAAGGGCTCTTCAACGGGCGCCGCGCGCGCCTGAGCCGAATCGGGGCAGGATCGGGTGGCCTGCGGAACGGCCCGTGATAAGCGGAACCGACCATCAGCGGGCCTGCCCATGCTTTCCCTCGTCGACCTTCTCCGGCGCATCGAGTCGGGCGCGCTCACGCCCGACGGCGCCTTCCGCCTCAGCGATGAAGCGATCGCCGAGCGTGAAGGCGAGGTCGGCGCCTTCGTGTATCTCGACCCGAACGCGAAGCCCTCGGGACGCGGGCCGCTGAACGGCATCGCGGTCGGCGTGAAGGACATCATCGACACCGCCGAGATGCCGACCGAGATGGGGTCGCAGATCTATGCGGGCTGGACGCCCCGTGCGGACGCGCCGGTCGTGTCCGCCCTGAAGCGGGCAGGCGCCACCGTGATCGGCAAGACGACGACGACAGCCTTCGCGTCGACCGATCCGACCGCGACCCGCAACCCGCACCTGCCTGGGCACACGCCGGGCGGCTCGTCGGCCGGCTCGGCCGCGGCGGTTGGCGCCGGCTTGATCCCGCTCGCGCTCGGGACGCAGACGGGCGGCTCCGTGATCCGCCCGGCGGCCTATTGCGGAACGGCCGCGATCAAGCCGTCCTTCCGGCTGATCCCGACCGTCGGGGTCAAATGCTTTGCCTGGACGCTCGATACGGTCGGCCTGTTCGCGGCAGGCGTGCCGGACGTGGCGCTCGCCCTCGAGCTCGTGAGCGGGCGGCCCATGCCGCTGAACGCGCCCGCCAAGCCGCGGATCGGCGTCGTGACGCAGGATTTCGCGGGCGTGCCGGATCCTGCCGCGGGCAGGGCGCTCGAACGCGCGGCGCTTCTCCTGTCGCAGGCGGGCGCGGAGATCTGGGACGTGAAGCCCCCGGCCTCCTTCGCGGAGGCCTGGGAGGCGCATGGCACGATCCAGGATTTCGAGGCCAAGCACGCCCTTGCGTGGGAATACGACCACCACCGCGACGCGATCGCGCCCAATGTCCGGGCGGCGCTCGATGCCGCCCAGGCGATCACGGGCGGGGCCTATGACGACGCCCGCCGGCTTGCGAATCGCGCGCGCCGCGACACGAAGGAGCTGTTTGCCGAGCTGGACGCGGTGATCACGTATCCGGCCCCCGGGGCGGCCCCGCGCGGCCACGGCTCGACCGGGGACCCGCGCTACAACCGACTCTGGACACTGCTCGGGACACCCTGCGTCAACGTGCCGGGGCTGGTTTGGGAGGCGGGGCTGCCCGTGGGCGTGCAGGTGATCGCGCCGTTTGCGCGGGACGCTCTGGCGCTCTCGATCGCGCAAGTGCTTGAGCGGGCTCATCAAGGCGCGTGAGGTTGCGGCGGTGCGGCGCGATTGCGGTTGCGCCGCGTCATCGAAAGCCGCTGGCGTGTTGCAACCGGTCCCGCTAGCCTCGCGTTCATTCCGGCGTCAGGCATGGGGGCTGCCATGGACGTTCTGTTGAGACCGGACTGGTGGAGTCGCATGCAGGCCGCGGCGGCCTGCGTTGCACTCGGCTTGATCGGAGCCATCGTGTTCGGCGCGTTCTGAGGATCTGGAGGATCCCTGACGATCGGCCCAGTTGCCGGGCCGAGTTGCATCGTGCCAAGCGGAGCGGTCACCTCGCGAGGTAACCGTGACCGGCAACGCTCTTCTTCTTCCATGGACGACGCCGTTCGAGGCGCCGCCTTTCGACCGAATCGACCGGGCCGGCTTCCGCGACGCTTTTGAGCGCGCCATGGAAGAGGACCGGCGCGAGGTCGACGCGATCACGAACGATCCCGCGGACCCGAGCTTCGAGAACACGATCGTCGCGCTGGAGCGGAGCGGGCGGCTCCTCAACCGGATCTCCGCGACCTTCTTCAACCTTACGGGCGCGGATACGGACGACACCCTGAAGGCGATCGAGCGCGAGATGGCGCCCGCCCTGTCGAAGCACAACAGCGCGATCTACCTGAACGACACGCTGTTCCGCCGCATCGCGGCGGTCGCCGAACGCGCGCCGGACTTGAACCTCGGCCCGGAGGAGCAGCGCCTCCTCGACAAGTGGCACAAGCTGTTTGTGCGCCAGGGCGCCGGGCGCTCGCCGGAGGTGCGGGCGCGGCTCGCCGAGATCGGCGAGCGGCTCGCGGTGCTCGGCACGCGCTTCGGCCAGAACGTGCTCGCCGACGAGCAGGCCTACACGCTCGCGCTCGAGTCGGAGGCGGACCTCGCCGGCCTGCCGGACTTCCTGGTTGCGGCCGCGCGCGAAGCGGCGCGCGAGCGCGGCACCGACGGCCACGTGATCACGCTGTCGCGCTCGTCGATCGAGCCGTTTCTCCAGTACTCCACCCGCCGCGACCTGCGCGAAACCGCGTTCCGCGCCTGGCTCGCCCGCGGGGAGGGCGGCGGCCCGACCGACAACCGCGCGGTCATCGCCGAGATGGTGGAACTCAGGGCGGAGCGGGCGCGCCTCCTCGGCTATCCAAGCTTCGCCCATTACCGGCTGGACGACACGATGGCCCGCACGCCCGAGCGGGCGCTCGAGCTGCTGCGCTCGGTCTGGGAGCCGGCGCGTGCGCTCGCTTTGCGCGAGGCCGCCGACCTGCAGCGGCTCGCCGATGCGGAGGGCGGCGACTTCACGATCGCGCCGTGGGATTGGCGCTTCTATGCCGAACGCGTGCGCAAGGAGCGGTTCGCGCTCGATGCGGAAGGCGTCAAACCCTACCTGACGCTGGATTCGATGATCGCGGCGGCGTTCGACTGCGCCACCCGGCTGTTCGGCGTCACCTTCACGGAGCGCGACGACGTTCCCGTCTACCATCCGGACGTGCGCGCCTTCGAGGTGAAGGACCGCGAGGGCCGGCAGGTCGGGCTCTTCCTGGGCGATTACTTCGCCCGGCCCTCCAAGCGATCGGGCGCTTGGATGAGCGCCTTCCGGGGCCAATGGAAGCTCGATGGCGAGACCCGGCCGATCATCGTCAACGTGATGAATTTTTCGAAGAGCACGGGGGGCGAACCGGCGCTCCTTTCCTTCGACGACGCCCGCACGCTGTTTCACGAATTCGGGCACGGGCTGCACGGGCTCCTGTCCGACGTGACCTATCCGTCGCTCGCCGGGACCGCCGTCTCGCGCGACTTCGTGGAGTTCCCGTCGCAGCTCTACGAGCACTGGCTGGAGCAGCCAGCCGTGCTGCGCCGCTTCGCTCGCCACTACCGCACGGGCGAGCCGATGCCGGATTCGCTGATCCACCGGGTGCTCGCCTCGCGGCTGTTCAACCAGGGTTTTGCGACCGTGGAATACACCGCCTCGGCCCTGGTGGATCTCGAACTCCACCTCTTGCCGTCGGCGGACAATCTCGACGTCGTCGCCTTCGAGCAGGCGGCCCTAGCGGAATTGCGCATGCCGGACGCGATCGTCATGCGGCACCGGACGCCGCATTTCGGGCACGTCTTCTCGGGCGAGGGCTATTCCTCGGCCTATTACAGCTATCTCTGGTCTGAGACGCTGGATGCGGACGGCTTCGCGGCCTTCGAGGAGGCCGAGGATATTTTTGATCCCGAGACCGCGGGCCGGCTGAAACGCTTCGTGTATTCGGCCGGCGATCTGCGCGATCCGGCCGAGGCCTACACGGCCTTTCGCGGGCGCCTGCCGTCGCCGGAGGCGCTGATGCGCCAGCGTGGGCTGCTCGCGACGGCGAGCGAGGCGGAGGCATAGCCCCGCCCCGCGGCCGGCGTCACGCGACCGTCAGGGTCTTTTGCATGTTGCCCTGCGTCGCGTGCGAATAGGGGCACACGATGTCGGCGCGGCGGACCAGTTCCTCCGCCTGCTCGCGGTTCAGCCCCGGCAGCGTGATCGTGAGGTCGGCCGTGATGCCGAAGCCCTCGCCATCCTCGCGCGGGCCGATTCCAACGGCGGTTTCGACCTTCGCGTCGGCCGGCACCGGGATCTTGTCACGGCCGCCGACGAACCGCATCGCGCCGAGGAAACAGGCGGAATAGCCGACGGCGAAGAGCTGCTCCGGATTGGTCCCGGGATTGCCCGCTCCGCCGAGCGCCTTGGGGGTCGTCAGCTTGAGGTCGACCACCTTGTCGTCGGTCTGGGCCGAGCCTTCGCGGCCGCCGCCCGTCGCGTGGCCGTGCGCCGTGTACAGCACCTTCACCATCAAACCCTCCTTCGCGCGGCCGTTCCGGCCCGACTGGGTTGCGCGGCGCCCATCTAGCACGACTTAGATTCGGCGCGCCGCTGTTCCTGGATTCAGGCACCCTGACGCCCCTGCGGCGGCGCCTCGAGAGCGCCGGTTACGCCCGTCGCGAGAGCGCGATGGGCGGGACCCCGCGGGCGTGCTGAGTAAGGCGCCCCCGTTGAGCTCCGGTGCCGGCCCCTAGGCGTCCTGTTGCAAGCGGGGTCTGGTTGCGGTTCAGAAGCGGGTCCCAAACTTCCTCTTCAGGACTGACCGGCTGATGGTCTCCGAAACGCCGCCTGTCGCGGACGCTCCGCGCTGGAACCCGGTCGACAATCTCGCACCCGAGACCTGGAAGCCGTGGCTGCGCCTCGGCCGCTACGACCGGCCGATCGGCTCCTGGCTGCTGATGTGGCCGTGCTGGTGGTCGGCGGCGCTCGCGGCCGGCGCGTCGGGCCGAACCGACCACCTCGTCTGGCACCTCGCCCTCTTCTATGTCGGGGCCTTTGTCATGCGGGGCGCGGGCTCGACCTGGAACGACATCCTCGACCGCGACATCGACGCCCGCGTCGAGCGCACGCGGCTGCGCCCGCTCGCGTCCGGCCAGATCGGCGTGAAACCGGCGCTCGCCTTCGCGGCAGCCCAGTCCCTTGCGGGGCTGATCGTGCTGCTGCAGCTGAACCCCTTCTCGATCGCGCTCGGCTGCCTGTCGCTGGTCCCGGTGGCCATCTACCCGGCCATGAAGCGCTTCTTTCCCATGCCCCAGGCCGTGTTCGGCCTCTGCTTCGCGTGGGGCGCCCTGATGGGCTGGGCGGCGGTCTTCGGTACGCTGGGGGCGGCGCCCGTGCTCATGTACTGGGGCGCCTATTGCTGGTGCATCGGCTACGACACCGTCTACGGGCATCAGGATCAGCGCGACGACGCGATCATCGGCGTGCGCTCGACATCGCGCACCTTCGGCCGGCACAGCCGTGCCATCATCGCC
>JAQGJZ010000207.1 GCA_028290385.1 Enterovirga sp. | reverse complement strand
CGGCGGTGCCGCTGCTGCGCTGGGCGCTCCTCGACGCCTCCTTTTCGGGCACCACGCGAGCGGACTGCACCGGCACCGGTGCCTGCTGGGTGTTCATCCGGGCCCGGTTCGGCCAGTTCATGTACGGGTTCTATCCGGCGGGCGAGCGCTGGCGCGTCGACCTCGCCGGGATCGTGCTCGTGGCGGTCGGGGCGCTTCTCGCCTGGCCGCGGCTGCCCGGGCGGCGAGCCGCCGCGCTTGCGGCGCTCGCCATCCTGCCCCCGCTCGGGATCTGGCTCTTCCATGGCGGCTTCGGCCTCGCGGTCGTGGAGACGCGGGAATGGGGCGGCCTCATGCTCACGGCCTTTCTGGCGATCTACGCGGCGCTGATCGCCGTGCCGCTCGGGATCCTGCTGGCGCTCGGCCGCGCGTCGCGCCTTCCCGTGATCCGGCTCATCTCGACCATCGTCATCGAATTCTGGCGCGGCGTTCCGATCATCGCGGTGATCTTCCTCGCCTCGCTGCTGCTGCCCCTGATCCTGCCGAACGGGGCCGGCATCGACCGGCTGGCCCGTGCCGTGATCGGCCTCGGGCTGTGCATCGCGGCCTATATGGCGGAGGCGGTCCGGGGCGGGCTGCAGGCGATTCCCAAGGGGCAGGCCGAAGCCGCTGCGGCGCTCGGGCTCGGCTATTGGCGCACGACCGGCCTGATCGTGCTGCCGCAGGCGCTGCGCATCTCGCTGCCCGCGCTCACCAACGAGTTCATCGCCCTGGTGAAGAACACCTCGCTGGTGCTGATCGTGTCGATCTTCGATCTTCTCGGCATCGCCCAGGCCGCGCTGGCCGATCCGGCCTGGGTCGGCAAGACCTGGGAGGCCTACGCCTTCGCGGGCGGCGTCTACTGGATCGCGTGTTTCGGGTTGTCGCGCTGGAGCCGGCGGGTCGAGTTGAAGGCGGCGCGGCTATCGCACTGAGGCGCTGCGCGTCGGACGGCAGCCCCTCAGACGGCAGCCGCCGCCAAGTGGCGTTTCGCCTGCTCTGGCGGATGCGCGACATGATCCTCGGCGCCCGAGCCGGCGAGGCCGAGCGCGGACGCCTTCGGCATCCAGGCTTCCACCGGAAAGCGGCGGTTGGGCGCCGCAATCTCGTCCCGCGTGCCGAGCACGTCGCGAAGAAAGTCGAGCCCTTCCGGATCGGCCCTCAGCGCGCTTGCATCAAGAACAGGCATCGCATTGCTCCCGGATTTTGGGGTGGAGTACGCGACACATCGCCTTGACAACTCCGACGGGTGCTTTTCGTTCGCGCATCATTTCAGGACGATGTCGCGCGTGTGTCAGTGCGGGACGGCGTCGCATCTGCCGGCTCAGTCGATCGTGACGAGCAGGCTCGGCCGGAGCGTGCCGGCCGCCGGGCGGATGTCCCGTTCGCCGGTGGCGAGGACCAACGCCGCGGCTAAAACCGCGCTCAGCCCCGCGAGCCTGACCATCTTGCCCATCTCACCCCTCCCGCGACTCGTTATGTCGTTGGCGAGAAGATCGGCCGGCCGGCGCAGGTTAACGGTGCGCCGCCGCACATGGCGCTGATGCGCGTCGCCTCGGATGGCGGGGAGGGCGCCGAGACGCTATCTCACGTCCATGAGCTCGATGCCCCCCGTCGGGCCGGGCGACCAGGTGTTCCTGGTCGACGGCTCCTCCTTCATGTTCCGCGCCTATTTCCAGTCCATGAACCAGGACCGGAAGTACAACACCCGGCCGGGGGACGGGCTGCCCACCGGGGCGGTCCGGCTCTTCACCACCAAGGTGATGCAGTTCCTCCGCGACGGCGCGTGCGGCATCAAGCCGACGCATCTCGCGATGGTGTTCGACAAGACCGAGCAGTCGTTCCGCAAGGAGATCTACACCGCCTACAAGGCGCATCGCCCGGAGCCGCCCTCAGAGCTCGTGCCGCAGTTCCGGCTGATGCGACAGGCCGTGCGGGCCTTCGGGCTGATCCCGATCGAGCAGGAGCGCTTTGAGGCGGACGACATCATCGCGACCTATGCCTGCCAGGCCTCGGCCGCGGGCGCGGAGGTGCTGATCGTCTCGTCCGACAAGGACCTGATGCAGGTCGTGCGCCCGGGCGTCACCTTCTATGATTTCGAGAGCGGGATCCCGGGCAAGCCCGGGCATCGTCCGGAGCGCCGGCTCGACCGCGACGGGGTGATCGAGAAGTTCGGCGTCGCGCCCGAGCAGGTGCCGGACGTGCAGGCGCTGATCGGCGATCCGACCGACAACGTCCCGGGCGTGCCCGGAATCGGCATCAAGACGGCCGCGCAGCTCATCACGGAATACGGCAGCCTCGAGGAGCTGCTCGACCGGGTGCAGGAGATCAAGCAGCCGAAGCGGCGCGAGACGCTCGTCGAGAACGCGGAGCTCGCGCGGGTCTCGAAGAGGCTCGTCACGCTGGATTGCTCGACGCCGGTGACCGTGCCGATCGCCGACACGCGGCTCGGCGCGTTCGACGCCAAGCGCCTCGTGGCCTTCACCAAGGCCCTGCAGTTCTCGACCATCACCAAGCGCGTGGTCGACCTGTACGGCGTCGATGCGGGGCAGGTCGAAGCCGATCCGGACCTGTCGCGCCCCTGGGATCCGACGACCGGGCGGTGGTTCCACGAGGGCGACGGCAGCGCTCCCGCGGCCCCGGCCGCAGAGGGCGAGGCTCCGGACGGCTCAGCGGCTCCAGCCCCGTCCGGGACGGAGCGAGCTGGCGCGCCACCTGCCGCCCTGAGCCCCCAGGCGCTGGTTGCGGCGCGCCGGGCGGAGGCGGCCGATCAGCCCTGCGATCGGACCAAATTCGTGACGCTGCGGACGCTCGAGGAGCTGGACCGCTGGATCGCCGCGGCCGGCGAGGCGGGCGCGCTGGCGCTCGATG
>JAQGJZ010000197.1 GCA_028290385.1 Enterovirga sp. | reverse complement strand
GTGGCCGGGAGGCGTGCACCGGGCACCCGGACGATGTTGGTCTCGATGAACAAGTCGTTCGGTCCGCCGACCAGGAGAAGATGCTCGACATTGTCCCGCCGCAGCAGGATCAGCTGGCGATGGCGGTCGAGGTCGTAGACGTCGACGATTCCGAGCCGCGGCTGCCGGGCACGGCCCCGGTCGTTCGCCAGGGTCAGCTTTGCCCCCGTCAAGCGCCTGAGCACGAGTGCGAACAGCGCCAACAGCATGAAAATGATCGCAAACGCGATCAAGTACCTCACCGCTGGCGACAGATTCTCGATGCCCGGTATTGACGGCAAGACGCGACTCTCTCCGATGCGACGGCGTTCCGTCCCATGCGGCCACCCCGTGCCGCAAGGCCCGGGATGGTACGATGGTGGCTCGATCTAACACGTCGATCCCGCCATGTCCCGAACCCGTCACGAACCGGGACAGTTCCGAACGGCGGCAGGAGATCCGCACGGCCGGAACACTACAAGTTCCTTCAGGGGCTTAACGGGAGATTAACCATACCACCGGCAAAACGTGCCCAGTTGGCCTGACCGGTTCCATGGCGATCACCGACCTGCCTCTCGTTTCGATGTTGAAGAGCAAGCTGCACTGGCATCAGGCCCGGCAGAAGCTGCTCGCGGAAAACGTCGCCAATGCCGACACCCCGGGCTTCAAGCCGATGGATTTGAAGGAGCCGGGCTTCGCCGGGTCGCTCGGGGGCGCGCTGGCGCTCGACCGGACGAGCCCGCTCCACATCGGCTTTTCGCAAGCCCGGCCCGAGGCCGAGAAGACGCGCGGCGGGTTCGAGACGCGGCCCTCCGGCAATTCGGTGAACCTGGAGGACGAGATGCTCAAGGTCGCCGCTAACCAATCGGACTACCAGCTCGCGACGTCGCTCTACCAGAAGAGCCTCTCGATGCTGCGCACGGCCGTCGGCGGACGGAGCGCCTGACCATGGATCTGCTTCGCTCGATCGGGATTGCCGCTTCAGGGCTTCGGGCCCAGTCCGGCCGCATGCGCGTGATCGCCGAAAACGTCGCCAATGCGGATTCGACTGGGGACAAGCCGGGCGCCGACCCCTACCGGCGTAAGATTCCGACCTTCTCGCCGCAGGTCGACCCCGAACTCGGCGCAAGTGTCGTGACGCTCGGGCGGGTGGCGCGCGACCCGAGCGCCTTTCGCACCAAATACGATCCGACGAACCCGGCCGCGGATGCGACCGGGCAGGTGAAGCTGCCCAACGTCAACACGCTCGTGGAGACGACGGACATGCGCGAGGCCCAGCGCAGCTACGAGGCCAACCTGAACATCGTCACCGCAACCCGCCGCATGATCTCGCGTACGCTCGAGATCCTGCGCGCCTGAACGAGGCTAGCGAGACATGGCGATCACATCGGGCGCGGGGGCCTATGCGGCGACCCAGCGGCTTGTTTCCACCGGCGGGCAGGCCGGCGGCCTCGCGGGCGGCGTCACCGGCGCCGTCGGCGGCGATTTCTCGGCCATGCTGGAGCGCGCGGTCGGCAGCGTTGCCGAATCCGGCCGCAAGGCCGAGGGGCAGGCCATGGCGGCTGCCGGCGGTAAGGCCGACCTCGTAGACGTGGTCACGGCGGTCGCGGAAAGCGAGACCGCCCTCCAGACGCTGGTCGCCGTGCGCGACAGGGTGATCTCCGCCTACGAAGAAATCATGCGGATGCCGATCTGATGACCGGTGCCGCCATTCTCGACATCGCCCGGGACGGGATCGGGACCTTTCTCAAGGTCAGCGCGCCCCTGATGCTGGTCGCGCTCGCCGTGGGCCTCGTGATCTCGCTGATCCAGGCGCTGACGCAGATCCAGGAGCAGACCCTCGTCTACGTCCCCAAGATCGTAGCCGTGTTCGGCGCCCTGCTGCTCGCGCTGCCCTTCATGGCCGACGCGATGGCATCGTATATGGGCCGAATCGCGTTGCGCATCGCGTCCGGCGGGTGAGGCCGGCGGGCTTGCGCCACTCCTGCGCGGCGGCCGCCCAGACATGACCTTCGCGCTTCCGGAACTCGCCACGCTGTTCATGCTGACCTTTGCGCGGGTTGGCACGCTGGTGATGCTTCTTCCGGGCACCGGCGAGCGCCTCATTCCCGGGCGGCTCCGGCTGTCGTTCGCGTTTTTGCTGACCTTGATCCTTCTGCCCCTGGTGCGCGGCTTGTTTCCGGCCGCGACGGCCCCGGCCGCCGTGATCGGGACGCTGATCGGCGAGGTGGCGGTCGGGCTCACGCTGGGGCTCGCGACCCGGATGGTGGTGGCCGCCCTGCAGACCGCCGGCAACATCGTCGCCCAGGAGCTCGGCCTGTCCTTCGCCATGACCATCGACCCGACCCAGGGCGGCGGCCAAGAGGCGGCCATCGGCAATTTCCTGACGCTTCTCGGGGTGACGCTGGTCTTCGCGACGGACCTGCACCACGTCGCGATCGCGGCGATCGGCAACAGCTACGAGCTCCTGCCGCCCGCCAGCATGCCCGATACCGGGGACGCGGCGCGGCTCGCCATCGGGGCGGTCGGGCGCGCCTTCAAGCTGGCCGTCCAGATCTCGGCGCCCTTTATCGCCTTCGCGTTCCTGTTCAATCTGGGGCTCGGCATCCTGTCCCGGCTGATGCCGCAGATGCAGGTCTTCTTCCTGGCCCTGCCGCTCACCATCCTGATCGGCGTGATCGTGCTCATGGCCGCGCTCGGGATGATGATGAGCGTCTATCTCGGGCAGCTCGGCGACTTCCTCAATCAGCTGGGCTTCGGCTGATGGCGGAGGGGGCCGACAGAGAGGACCGGACAGAAGAGCCGACACAGAAGCGTCTGGACGACGCGATCAAGCGCGGCGATGTCGCCAAGAGCCAGGAGGTCTCCACCTTTCTGGCGCTCGGGGCCATGACCCTGGCCTTCATGACCGCGGGCGGCTGGGCCGGCCGCAACCTCACGCTCGACCTGCGCCACTACCTCGGCAACGCCCATCTCGTGCCGGACGACCCCTTCGCCATGATGGAGGCCGGCCGGCGGGCCCTGCTGATCGGCCTCCAGGCGGTCGCCGTGCCGATCGGGTTTCTGGTTGTGGCCGCGCTCGCGGCCGGGCTGCTGCAGCATCGCTTCGTGTGGACGACCGAGCCGCTGGCGCCGAAGTTCAACCGGCTGTCGCCGGGCGCCGGCATCAAGCGCATCTTCGGCCTGCAGGCGCTGGGGCGCTTCGGCAAGGGCCTGCTCAAGATCGTCATCGTGGGCGCGGTCGCGACCCTGGCCCTGTGGCGCGAGCACGACCGCGTCGAGGCGATGGTCACGCTCGACACGCTGGGCCTCGTCACGGTCATGATGGACATCGCGCTGCGCATGCTCGCCATCATCCTGGCAGTCTATGCCGCGCTCTCGATCGGCGATTATGTCGTGGCGCGCTTCTCCTGGATGAAGCGCCTGCGCATGTCCAAGCAGGAGCTGAAGGACGAGCTCAAGGAGCAGGACGGCAATCCCGAGATCAAGGCGAAGCTGCGCCAGCTGCGCGCCCAGCGGCTGCGCAAGCGCATGATGACCGAGGTGCCGAAGGCCACGGTCGTCATCGCCAACCCGACTCACTATGCCGTGGCGCTGCGCTACGAGCCGGGCCAGCAGGCTCCGATCTGCGTCGCCAAGGGCGTCGATGAACTCGCGCTGCGCATCCGAAGCGTTGCCGAAGAGCATCAGGTGCCCGTCATCGAAAATCCGCCGCTCGCCCGCGCGCTGCACGCCACCGTCGAGATCGACGACGAGATACCTGTCGAACACTACAAGGCGGTGGCCGAGGTGATCGGCTTCGTCTTGCGGCTGAAGCGGCGCGCATCGTAACCAAGTCTTGTTCGAGAGTGACGCCGCACGACATGGCCGAGTCCACGCAAGTCACCAACGGATCGGCGATCGATCGCTCCGAGCGCCCCGGCTATGTCGGGCTTCTGCTCGCGCTGGGCGGGGTCTTCGTCGCCGCCTTCGCGGGCCTCAGCTTCGTGTCCAACGAGCAGGCCCAGCCGATGATCCTCGGCCTTCTGGCCGTGCTCGCCATGATCGGCGTGTTCTTTGTGTTCGCGATCGCGATCGGGGCCGTGCGCTTTGCCGGGGCCGGCACGCGCAACGACCTCACGAAGATCGTGGCCGACACGGCCGCCGACGGGCTCCTGGTTGTCGAGGATTCCGGCCGCATCATCTACGCGAACGAGCGGTACCTGCGCTTCTCGGGCGCCGAGAAGGGCGCCGAGCCGAAGCCGGTCGAGCGCCTGTTCACGGGTGGTCCGGAAATCTCGGAGGCCGTGTATCGCCTGGCCCAGGCGGCGCGCGAGGGGCGCCCCTCGGCCGAGGAGCTGCGGCTCAGCCCGGCGCTCGGCGGCGGCCGTGAGTTCGGCTGGTACCGCCTGCGGGTGCGGCCGGTCGCCCGCGCCGGCAGCCGGGCCGCGACGCTCTGGACCATCAGCGACGTCACCCAGGACCGCGAGCGGCACGAAAGCGTGTTCCAGGAGCTGCAGCACGCGATCGATTATCTCGACCACGCGCCGGCCGGGTTCCTGTCGACGGACCGCTCCGGCTCCATCGCCTACATGAACGCGACCCTGGCCGAGTGGCTGGGCTACGACCTCGCCAAGGTCGGTTCGGGCGGGCTGAAGCTGCCGGACATCATGCCGGACGCGGTTGTCGCGATGCTGATCTCGGCCTCCGGCGCGCCGGGCGAGTCGCGCACCGAGACCCTCGATCTGGACCTGCGCCGCCGCCAGGGCGGCTCCCTGCCGGTCCGCCTCTATCACCGGGTCGCCTTCGGGCCGGACGGCAAGGTCGGGCCGTCCCGCACGCTGGTGCTCAACCGCTCGCCCGGGGCGGAGCTCGAGGACGGGCAGCGCGCGGCCGAGGTGCGCTTCGCACGCTTCTTCAACTCCTCCCCGCTCGCCATCGCGACGCTGGACGGCGATTTCAGGATCGTGGGCTCGAACCCGTCCTTCCTCAAGCTGTTCGGCACCCAGGTCGGCTCCGGCGGCGCCAGCTCGGCCTCCGTGCTCGACCTGGTCTCGGCGCCCGAGCGCGCCGCGCTCGAGGCGGCCCTCGCCGGCACGGC
>JAQGJZ010000174.1 GCA_028290385.1 Enterovirga sp. | reverse complement strand
GAACAGCCTAGAGCGGCTTCCCGTCCTCGTCGCTGAGCCTTCGTTGGGCGATCAGCCCCTCGATCAGCCCCTCCAGTCTCGCGGCGCGCCGGGGCCAAGCAAGCTCGGCGAGCCAATCGCGCTGGGCCTCCTGGACGCGCTCTCGCCTGGACGGGTCGGCCAGCAGCTCCTGCATCGCGTTTGCGAGCAGGTTCGGAGCGTTGCCGCTCACCTGCGGCACAATTCCCGCCACGTCGTCGAAGATATTCACCTTGGTGGTGAGAACCGGAGCGAGGCTGCCGATCGCAAGCCGCACGGCGCCGCTGGCTGAATCCTGGCCCTGATCATAGGGCAGCACGATCAGATCGCATTCACTCAGCAACTCCGTGATCTGGTCGACCGGCAGGAAGTCGAGGTGCCACTCGATGGCATCCGTCATCCCCACTTCCGCGGCCACGCGACGGCAATGGTCGATCGCGTCGTCGGACACCTCCGGCGAGAAACGCGCGCAGACGAGCCGGAGCCTGAGGTTCGGCCAGTCGCGGCGCAGCAGCGCTGCCGCCCGGATCAGCTTGTCGATGCCTTTGTGATGGATGAAGAAGCCGTGACAGCCGATCACCGGCCCGGGCCCGGACCGTGCCAAGGACCGAGCCGGCGGCAGGCTCCCCGGCTCGGGCGTGCCATGCGGGAACAGGGCCGTGTTGCGGTACAGCCCAAAGGATTTCAGCAGGTTCATGTCGGGCAGGCTGTGCACCAGGACACGATCTGCTTTCGCGAGGGCCGCGATGCTCGCCCCGCGCTGCTCCTCGGACAGCCCGACCAGGCCGCGGGGATTGTGCAAAACAACCACGCTCGTCTGGGCTTCGATAGCCGGGTGCTCGAGCAGTCGCGACAGCTCATCCCACTCCATCAGGCCATCCTGATGCTGGATGACGATCGCGTCGGCCGGCGATTGCTCGAACATCGCGGCAACCCGTTCGGCCTGACCCCATTTGGATGACGGATAGAGCCGCTTCGCGGCGATGGGCGACGTGCTGTCCAACCAGGGCCGGTCATCGCTGAGCACGATGACGCGCTCGCGGAATGCGCTCGATGCAGCGTCCAGCAGCTTGGCCGAATATTCGGCGATCCCGCAGCGGACGCGCCAGCTGCTGATCCAGGCGACCTGACCGGGCGCGTGCGGTTCGGCCTGCAAGAGGTTGCGCGACACGGTCTGGAGGCGAGAGAACCAGCTGCTGCGATCGGCTGCGTCCAGCGCCGCGGAGCGAGCGTTCGCGCGACGGCGCTCGATCAGGGGTTGGGCTGCTGGGTCCACAATCTCGCGCATGGCCTGCGCGAGGTCGTCAGCGTCCGGCTCCAACCACAACGATTGTCCGCCTGCCACGTGACTGCCGGACCGGGCGAAGCTGAAATCGATCAGACGGGCCTCGTCCCGGCCGCAGAAATCCACATGCCCGCCATGAGCCGTCACGATAAGGGGCACGCCGGCGAGCATCGCCTCCAGAGCGGGCAGGTTGTAGCCCTCTCCACGGCTCGGCAGCACGACGGCGGCGGCGTCCTCGAACAAGCGCGCCAGCGCGTCACCGTCCAGATCGCGGTTTACGATCTCGATGGGCGCTGCGTCGGGGTGGGCAGCCCGGAGCGCCGCGACGTCCGCCTCGACCGTGTTGTGGGGGTTCGGGAACGTCTTGATGACGAGACGAACCGGATCGCGCCGGGTGAATGCCAACGCCCAGGCAGCAAGGAGAACATCGACGCCTTTGCGAGGGAAACACGACGACACGTGAAGGAAAGTGGCGACTCCCTTCGGGGTCGAACGCGCCAGCTTCCAGAGAGCGGCGAAACGCGCGCTGTCCGATGGCTGGCCGATGGACGCGATCGGAAGCGACGCGCCGGAATCGATGAGGCTCTTGGCAACGAGGCTGGAGGTCGCAAGCACCCCGTCGAAATGGGTGACCAGGCCGGCCACGGTGTCCTGCGGCACCTCGCTCTCTTCCCATGCGAAGAGCGCGAGCCGGAGGTCGAACCCGTCCCCGGGCGGAAGCAGGGGATAGTGCTGGCTGATGGCCACTTCCTGCCCGACGGGCGGGGCGGACCGGGCCATCATCGCCCGCAGGTTTGGCTGCTCCTCGCTCGGAACGCCCCTGAGGTCGGTCGTCGGCGTCGTCTCGACAGGCAGAAGCCGAACGCGGCCCGGCGCGGCATCTTCGAGCGTCGCAGCGACGGCCCGATTGATCAGAGCCAGGCTGTAGGTGCCCTGCACGTGCCCGGTGACAGCGTACCGGAGATCGGAAGCCCGGCCTCCAACGGCTTCCTTCGGGGGCTGAGCCAGCGCTTGCGACAGGGCAGACCAGGCCTCCGCGAGCGAAGCGGACGGGCTGCCTGTTTCAGGCGTCCCGAACCCGGCACTCGCGGTGGCGGGCGAGCCCTCCTCGTCGAGGCACACGATCGCGGGCCGTTCCAGCACGGTGGGCGACCCCGCCAGCGCGGGCGCGGGTTCATCACCAAGGATCCGCAACGAACCGCCCCGGAGGAGGTAGCTCTGCGCCTCCCAGGCATGCGGGGTGGAAAGAGCTGCTTCGCGCGTAAGCGCCGCGATTTCTGGAGCGAGATCCGGCCGGCCGGTCAGCAGGCGGCCGGGTTCGACCGCGACGGGCAGCGCGCCCCTCAGGGCCAATTCGGCCAGAGCGCTCGTCGCACCGGCTGGAAACGGGTTGTTCTGGCCCAGCCCTACGATCCGGTCGCCCGGCCGCACGGTCAATTCGTCGTCCTCGAGGTCGCCGAAGCTGAACCCCAGCAGACGGCCCACATCCTGACGAGCAGTCCGGTATCGGCCATCGGCAAAAGCCACGGGCTCCACCCGTGCCGCCCCGCCCAGCATCAGAAGCTGCCGAATCCACGCACGCTTGAGCGGGTCGCGGCTGCTCCG
>JAQGJZ010000123.1 GCA_028290385.1 Enterovirga sp. | reverse complement strand
AGCCGGAAGGCGCCGACGCGCAGCCCGGGCACGCGCTCGGCCAGCAGGCGTGCGGCCTTGAGCACGAGGTTGTCGCCGGTCGGGCCGGCCACGCCGGCGGTCGGCCCCTCGACATGCAGCGTGAGTTCGTCGCCCGGCTGCAGCACCAGGCGGTCCGCAATCCCGGCGAACACCACGAGGCTGTCCAGCTCATGGTACCCGTCCGGGCGCCGGCCCAGCACGTGCAGGGTCAAATTGACCTTGGCGGGCGCGCGCGTTGCCAGCACGCCCCCTGATTCACCCAAATCCCGCATGGTTCGTGGAGCGTGACGGGGGCCTCAGCCGCCGCTCTTCTCCCCGCCCGGGGGCACGCTCGTCTGCACCTCCGTCGGCTTGGGTTCCTCGGGGAGGCCGTTCTTCAGCTTCTCCTCGATCTTCTTCAGGTCGTCCGGCTCGGGATTGGCGTCCTTGGCATGCTGCCACTGGAACTTTGCCTCGAGCTTCCGCCCGACCCGCCAATACGCATCGCCCAGGTGGTCGTTGATGACGGGGTCGCCCGCCTTCAGCTCGGCCGCCTTTTCCAGCTCGCGGACGGCATCGTCCCAATGGCCGAAGCGGAAATAAGCCCAGCCGAGGCTGTCGATGATCATGCCGTCGCGCGGGTTCAGCTCCACGGCGCGGCGCAGCATCTTGAACGCCTCGTCGAGGTTCATGTTCTGGTCGACCCAGGAATAGCCCAGGTAGTTCAGAACCTGGCTCTTCCCGAGCGGCTGGCTGTCGGGCACCAGCTCCAGCGCCTTCTTCAGGTCGGCCTCGGCCTTCTGCCATTCCTTGGCGCGCTCATAGGCGGTGCCGCGATAGTAGAAGAGCGGCCACAGGCCGGCATCGCCCGCCGGCGTGCGCTCGATCGCCTTGCCGTAGATCTCGGCCGCCTGCGCGTATTGCTTGCGCGAGCGATACACGTTGCCGAGCGCGACCAGGACGTCGTTGTCGTCCGGCCGCTGCTTGCCGAGTTTTTCCAGATGCTGGACGGCCTCGTCGCCGCGGCCGAGCTGCTCGAGCGCGATCCCGATCTGAACCTCCGCGCTGGGCCGCAGCGGCGAGCCGGCCGGAATCGTCTTGAGGATGTCCATCGCCTGCTCGACGCGCTTCAGGCGCTCATACACCTCGCCCAGCGTCAGGATCGCGAGGTCATGGTCGGGCTGGAGCTGCAGCGCGAGCCGCAGATAGATGATGGAGGCGAGTTCGTCGCCCTGCTGGTTGCCGGCTGAGCCGAGGCCGTACAGCACCTCGGCCGCGCCCTCCTGGGCATTCGCCACGAGGGGGCCGAGCGGCTTGCCCGCGGCGAGCTGGTCCGTCGCCCATTTCACGATCGGGTGACGCGGCGAGAGCGCCTCGAACCCGCGATAGGCCGCGAGCGCCGCCTCCGTGTTGCCCTGGCGGGCGAGCAGCCGCGCATAGGCGTCCACGATGCGCAGCGTGGTCTTCTCGGCGTCGTACGCCGCCTTGAGGCGACGCTCCGCCTCCGCCTCGTTGCCGACGAGCCCGGCGATCAGGCCGGCATGATAGTCGCGGAAGGCCGCAAAGCCGCGCTCGCCCCGGAGCTGGTCCACGGCTTCCAGCGCGCGCTTGCCGTCCTTCGATCCCGCATAGGACCAGGCGGTGAGGAGATGCGCGGTGACGTCCGCGGCCCGGCCGCGGTTGTTGCGCACGAGGAGCGTGCGGGCCGTCGCATATTGCTTGGCCTTGAAGGCCCGAACCCCGAGCGCCAGCTGCGCCAGCCCGTTCTGGGCGTCGCGCTGCACGATCTTCTCGGCCGCGCGGCCGGCGGCGGCGGTGTCACCGTCCGCCAGCAGCGAGATGAAGGCCCGCTCGAGCAGTTCCGGATTGCGCGGGTCCTCCTTGAGGGCCTCGCGATAGAACATCGCGGCCGCGCTCGTGTCGCGGGCATTGCCCGCGATGTAGGCCGCCAGATAATTGCCCTCGAGGCTGGAGGCCGGGGCGTAGCCGACCTTCGATTCGGGCCGCGGATTCGCGGCCGTCCGTTTCGCCAGGGCGGGCGAGGCCGCGATGCCGAGAGCGACGGCAAAGGCCGCGCCAACGGATCCCGCAAGGGAAGGCTTCCTCAACCAGGCCACCATCTCGGCTCCGCTTTCCCGCCGCAGTTCCAGCCGTCGCCGCCGCGTCGCGCCGGGTCACCATGGCGAGTTCGCCGAGAGCGGGCAAGGCGCAACGACGCCGCGCCGCAAGGGGGCGGAGCGGCGGGTCGTGCAGGCCGAGTTACGCCGCGAGCGGCGGGATGCGCAAGACCCAGCCGGGCTGGATCAGGTCCGGATTCTTCACCGGCGGCGTGTTGGCCTTCACGATCTCGGTGTATTTCGCGCCCTGGCCCTTGCCGTAATGCGCTTCGGCGATCTTCCAGAGCGTGTCGCCCTTCTGCACCGTGTAGAACGTGGCCTGATCGCCCGGCTGCTGGACCTGGAGGCCGCTCGTATCGACCTGGGCGACACCGATCGTGTTGCCGAGCGAGAGGATGATCTTCTCGGCCTGTTCCTGCGTCATCGCCTGGCCGGACAGCTTCACCGTGTCGCCCTGCACGTCGATGCCGAGCTTGGAGGCGTCGAAGCCGTGGCCCTGGACCTCCTTCTTGAGATCGTCCGCCGTCGCGGCCTGGGCGCCACCGCCGCCCAAAAGCTTTTGGCCCGCCTCCTTGATGAAACTGAACAGACCCATCGTCGCCTCCTGAAGTCGTGAACCCGGAGAAGCGCCCGAGGAGCAGTCCGGTTCCGGACGGGCGCGCGGCGCCCGCCGGAGGTCGCGGCTCACAGCCCCGTGTAGTTCGGCCCGCCGCCGCCCTCCGGCGTCACCCAGTTGATGTTCTGGTTCGGGTCCTTGATGTCGCAGGTTTTGCAGTGGACGCAGTTCTGCGCGTTGATGACGTAGCGCGGCGGGGCGCCGCCCTCCTCCACCCACTCGTACACGCCGGCCGGGCAATAGCGCGCGGACGGGCCGTCGAAGACGTCGTGCTCCGAGCGGCGCTGCAGTTCCATGTCCTTCACCTGGAGATGGACCGGCTGATCCTCCGCGTGGTTCGTGTTGGACAGGTAGACCGAGGACAGCCGGTCGAACGTCAGCACGCCGTCCGGCTTCGGATAGGTGATGCGCTTCACCTCGGACACCGGCTTCAGCGTCGCGTGGTCGGGCTTGCCGTGGGAGAGCGTGCCGAACAGCGACGTGCCGAGGAGCTGGCTCGCCCACATGTCGAGGCCGCCGAGCCCGATCCCGACAAGCGTGCCGTAGCGAGACCAGAGCGGCTTCACATTGCGCACGCGGAACAGGTCGTACCCGATCTCCGAGCCGCGCCAGGATTCGTCGTAGGCGGTCACCTCGTCGTGCTGGCGCCCGCCCGCGATCGCGGTCGCGACGTGCTCGGCGCAGAGCATGCCGGACAGGATCGCGTTGTGGGATCCCTTGATCCTGGGAACGTTCACGAACCCGGCCGAGTCGCCCACCAGGCAGCCGCCCGGGAACACGAGCTTCGGCACCGATTGCCAGCCGCCTTCCATGATCGCGCGCGCCCCGTAGCCGATGCGCTTGCCGCCCTCGAACGTGTCCCGGAGCATCGGGTGCGTCTTGACGCGCTGGAACTCCTCGAACGGCGACAGGGTCGGGTTCTCGTAGTTCAGGTGCACCACGAAGCCGACCGACACGAGGTTGTCGTCGAAGTGGTAGAGCCAGGAGCCGCCGCCGGCCTTGTTCGGCAGCGGCCAGCCCATCGAGTGCTGCACGAGGCCCTTCTGGAACTTGTCCGGCCGGACCTGCCACAGCTCCTTGATGCCGATCCCGTATTTCTGGTGGTCGGAGTTCTTGTTGAGCGCGAAGCGCTGGATGATGTCCTTGGTCAGGCTGCCGCGCGCACCCTCGGCCAGGATCGTGTACTTGCCGCGCAGCTCCATGCCGCGCGTGTAATCGCCCTTGGGCTCGCCATCGCGCCCGATGCCGAGGTCGCCGGTCGCGATGCCGACGACCTTGCCGTCCTCGATCAACACCTCCGCGGCCGGGAAGCCCGGATAGATCTCGACGCCCAGCGCCTCGGCCTGCTGGCCGAGCCAGCGCACGACGTTGCTCAGGGAGCCGATGAAGTTGCCGTGGTTGTCCATCAGCCGCGGCATGCCGATCGTCGGAACCTTCACGCCGCCGGCCGGGCCGAGGAACAGGAACTCGTCCTTCGTCACCTCGGTCGTGAGCGGCCGGTCGGGCGCCTGGCGCCACTCGGGTAGCAGCCGGTCGAGCCCGAGCGGATCGATCACGGCGCCCGACAGGATGTGGGCGCCGATCTCGGAGCCCTTCTCGACGAGAACGACGGAGATGTCGGAGCCGCTTTCGGCGGCGAGCTGCTTCAGCCGGATCGCGGTGGCGAGGCCAGCCGGCCCGCCGCCCGCGATCACGACGTCGTACTCCATCGA
>JAQGJZ010000311.1 GCA_028290385.1 Enterovirga sp. | reverse complement strand
CTACCATCGTGGGCGCGATGCTGCTCGGCGCTGACAAGCGCTCGGCCGCCGAATTCTCCTTCTTTCTGGCGATGCCGACCATGGCCGGGGCGTTTTCGTACGACCTCCTGAAAAGCTACAAGCTCCTGGCGTTAAACGATTTTGCCGCGATCGCCATCGGCTTCGTCGCCGCCTTCGCTGCCGGGCTTTTCGTCGTCAGGGCGTTTCTGGACTACATCTCGCGGCACGGCTTCACGCCCTTCGCCTGGTGGCGCATCGTGGTCGGGTCGGCCGGGCTTGCCGGCCTTCTCGTGGTCGGCTGATCCGCGCACGACTTGAAGCAGGGGGCAGAGGGGCTTAAGTCCGAGCCCGCAATGCGACCCGCCCCCGGCCTGCCGGCCGGATCTCGCCCATGCCCCCGCGGAGCTTCCTTTCAACCTTGATGCGCGCGTATCTGGATTTCGAGAAGCCCGTCGCCGAGCTCGAGGCGAAGGTCGAAGAGCTGCGAACCCTCACCGAGGGCGACGATGCGGTCGAGATCCGGGAGGACGTGGCGCGCCTGAAGGCCAAGGCCTTCTCCGCCCTCAAGGAGCTCTACGAGGGTCTGACGCCCTGGCAGAAGACGATGGTGGCGCGCCACCCCGAGCGGCCGCGCTTCGTCGATTACTGCCGCGAGCTGGTGACGGAGTTCACTCCCCTGGCCGGCGACCGCAAGTTCGGCGAGGACCATGCCATCCTGGCGGGCTTCGGCCGCTTCCGCGGCGAGGCCGTCGCCATCATCGGCCAGGAGAAGGGCTCGACCACGGAGACCCGCATTCGGCACAATTTCGGCATGGCCCGGCCGGAAGGCTACCGCAAGGCGGCCCGCATCATGGAGATGGCGGACCGGTTCGGCCTCCCGATGATCAGCTTCGTGGATACGGCCGGCGCCTATCCGGGGATCGACGCGGAGGAGCGCGGCCAGGCGGAGGCGATCGCGCGCTCGACCGAGGCGTGTCTCGCGCTCGGCACCCCGAACGTCGCGCTCGTGATCGGCGAAGGCGGGTCGGGCGGGGCCATCGCGGTCGCGACCGCGAACAAGGTCTTGATGCTGGAGCACTCCGTCTACAGCGTGATCTCGCCCGAAGGCGCGGCATCCATCCTGTGGCGCGATCCCACCCGCGGCCAGGACGCCGCGACGGCCATGAAGATTACCGCGCAGGACCTGCTGCGCTTCGGCATCATCGACGACATCGTGCCCGAGCCGACCGGCGGCGCCCATCGGGACCGCGAGGCCGCCGTGCGGTCCGCCGGCGACGCGATCGAGCGGGCGCTCGGGAGCCTCGCCGGGCTCGGCGCGGGGGAGCTGCGCGAGCATCGCGCCAAGAAATTCGAGGCGATCGGTCGCAATCTCGGGTGAGCTTGCGGGCCGGCCCCAAGCCTCCCCTTTCGCAGCTGCAGCATCTCGCCTAGTGACCCGGGTAGATCCGGACAGGCCAGCGCGGAAGAATGATTCGTCTCGACAAGATCGGTAAGCAGAACGGGAAGCAGATCGTCTTCATCGAGGCATCTGCCGCGCTGCAAAGGGGCGAAAAGGTCGGCCTCGTCGGGCCGAACGGCGCCGGCAAGACGACTTTGTTCCGAATGATCACCGGCGAGGAGCCGCCGGACGAGGGGCAGGTCTCGACCGAGCGCGGCATCACGATCGGCTATTTCAGCCAGGATGTCGGCGAGATGTCCGGGCGCAGCGCCGTCGCCGAGGTGATGGAGGGCGCCGGCCCGGTCAGCGCGGTCGCGGCCGAGCTGCGCGAGCTGGAAGCCGCCATGGCCGACCCCGACCGTGCCGACGAGATGGACGCCATCATCGAGCGCTACGGCGAGGTCCAGTCGCGGTTCGAGGAGCTCGACGGCTATGCGCTCGAGGGCCGGGCCCGCGAGGTGCTGGACGGGCTCTCCTTCAGCCAGGAGATGATGGACGGCGATGTCGGCGCGCTCTCGGGCGGCTGGAAGATGCGCGTGGCGCTGGCCCGCATCCTGCTGATGCGCCCGGACGCGATGCTGCTCGACGAGCCGTCGAACCACCTGGACCTCGAAAGCCTGATCTGGCTCGAAAGCTTCCTGAAGGGTTATGACGGCGCGTTGCTGATGACCTCGCACGACCGCGCCTTCATGAACCGCGTCGTTTCCAAGATCATCGAGATCGACGCCGGCCAGCTCACCACGTATTCGGGCGATTACGAGTTCTACGAGGGGCAGCGCGCCCTCGCGGAGGCGCAGAAGCAGGCGCAGTTCGAGCGCCAGCAGGCGATGCTGGCCAAGGAGATCGCCTTCATCGAGCGCTTCAAGGCGCGCGCCTCGCATGCCGCCCAGGTGCAGAGCCGGGTGAAGAAGCTCGACAAGATCGAGCGCGTGGAGCCGCCGAAGCGGCGCGTCAGCGTGTCCTTCGACTTCCCGCCCGCGCCGCGCTCGGGCGAAGACGTCGTCAGCCTCAAGGGCGTGCACAAGCGCTACGGCGCCAAGGTGATCTACGAAGGGCTCGATTTCGGCATCCGCCGGCGCGAGCGCTGGTGCGTGATGGGCGTGAACGGGGCCGGCAAGTCGACGCTGCTGAAGCTCGTGACCGGCACGACCGAGCCGGATGCCGGCACCGTGGCGATCGGCGGCAGCGTGAAGCTCGGCTATTTCGCCCAGCACGCCATGGACCTGCTGGACGGCGAGCTCACCATCTTCGAGTCGCTTGAGCAGGATTTCCCGCAGGCCGGGCAGGGGTCGCTCCGGGCGCTGGCCGGCTGCTTCGGCTTCTCGGGCGACGACGTCGAAAAACGCTGCCGGGTGCTGTCGGGCGGCGAGAAGGCCCGGCTGGTGATGGCCAAGATGCTGTACGACCCGCCGAACTTCCTGGTGCTGGACGAGCCGACCAACCACCTCGACATCGTCACGAAGCAGATGCTGATCGGGGCTCTGTCCGCCTACGAGGGCACCATGCTGTTCGTGAGCCACGACCGGCATTTCCTGGCCGCGCTGTCGAACCGGGTGCTGGAGCTCACCGAGGAGGGGCCGCACCTCTATGGCGGCGGCTACACCGAATACGTCGCCCGCACCGGCCAGGAGGCACCCGGCCTGCGGCACTGAGCCTGCGGCGGAGGGGCGGCCCTCACAGCCGCTTCAGCAGCGCCTGCGCGGCCAGCGGCGCCCGGACCTTGTCGCCGGCGATGAAGAACAGGAACACGTCGCGGGTTCGGCCGTCGGCCTGTGTCGCGATGCCGGGCAGATCGGCCGCTGCCCCGCCCGCCTCCCAGGCCTTGGCCCGCCCGGCCCAGAGGTCGAGCTCGCCGTCCGGGTAGCCGTTGGCCTCCGCCTCGCGGCAGCGCTGGAGCCGGGCATAGACGACCGGCCCGGTGAGGTCCGGGATGGCCGGGTAATCGTCCGCCTCGGCGAACACGATCGCCACCTTGTGCCGCCGGGCGATCTCCACGAAGGCGGGATCGCGAAAGCTCTCGTGCCGCACCTCGAGGGCATGGTGCAGCGGGCGTCCGTCGCGCTCGGGCGGCAGGAGCGCCAGAAAGGCGTCGACGTCGTCCGGGTCGAAGCGCTTGGTCGGGGCGAGCTGCCAGTTCAGCGGGCCGAGCTTGTCGCCGAGCTCCAGGATGCCCGAACCCAGGAAGGTCTCGACGGCCGGACCGGCCTCGGCCAGCACCTTGCGGTTGGTGACGAAGCGATGGCCCTTCACGGCAAACACGAAGCCGTCCGGCGTCTCGGCCTTCCACTTGCGGAAGCTCTCCGGCGATTGCGTCCGGTAGAAGGTGCCGTTGATCTCGATCGCGGTGACCTTGCGGCTGGCGTGCTCAAGCTCCCGGGCGGCCGGAAGGCCCTTCGGGTAGAAGGGGCCGCGCCACGGCGCGAAGGTCCAGCCGCCGATTCCGACCCTGATCATCGCCCCGCTCCGGTCCAGCCCCTCGCGGGCCGCTCATACGACGGCGGACGGGGCCCGCGCGACCCGGTTTACGGCCGCGCGCGCCGGGCGATGACCCACACGGCGTGGAGGACGCCCGGGAAATAGCCGAGCAGCGTCAGGAGAATGTTCAGCCAGAAGGCCCCGCCGAACCCGACGGTGAGCAGAACCCCGACGGGCGGCAGCAGGATCGCGAAGAGGATGCGGAGCAGGCTTTTCATGTCGGGTCGCGCGGATGTCCGGCGGGCAACTTCCCGCACCGGCCGAGGTTCCACCCGGGCCGGGGCTCCGGCCGGTCAGAGCGCCCGTTCGATCGGCTCCGCCTCCACGGCCTCGGCGGCTGCGACCGGATGGGCGAGCGCGGCCGCCAGCTGGGTGCGGTCGAGCTCATTCTCCCAGGCCGAGATGACGACGGTCGCCACGCCGTTGCCGACGAGGTTGGTCAGCGCGCGGCATTCGCTCATGAACTTGTCGATGCCGAGGACGAGCGTCATCGCCGCGACCGGCACCGGGTTGTTCGGAATGGCGGCCAGCGTCGCGGCCAGCGTGATGAAGCCTGCGCCCGTGACCCCGGATGCGCCCTTCGAGGTCAGCATCGCGACCGCGATGATGATGGCGTACTGGCCGAAGGACAGGTCGGCCCCGACCGCCTGCGCCAGGAACAGCGTCGCCAGCGTCATGTAGATGTTGGTGCCGTCCAGGTTGAAGGAGTAGCCGGTCGGGATCACGAGGCCGACAACCGATTTCGAGGCGCCGAGACCCTCCATCTTCTGCATCATCTGCGGCAGCACGGATTCCGACGAGGAGGTGCCGAGCACGATGAGAAGCTCGTCCTTGATGTAGACGATGAAGCGCAGGATCGAGAACCCGGACCACCAGGCGATCGCGCCCAGCACCCCGAGCACGAACAGGAGGCTCGTCAGGTAGAAGGTCAGGACCAGGCCGAGGAGGTTGCCGAGGCTCGCCAGGCCGTACTGGCCGATCGTGAACGCCATCGCCCCGAACGCCCCGATGGGGGCGAGCTTCACGACGAGGCCGATGATCTTGAAGAAGATCTGCCCCATCGTCTCGATGGCGTGATTGATCTGCTGCGTGCGCTCCCCGAGTTGCAGCACGACGACGCCGGTCAGCACGGACACGAGCAGGACCTGAAGGAGGTCGCCCCCGGCGAAGGCGTCGAAGAAGCTCCGCGGGATGAGGGCCAGGATGTGCGAGACGAACGTGTCCTTCTCGGCCGCGGCCGCATAGCCGGCGACGGCCTTCGGGTCGAGCGTCGAGACATTGGCGCCGAAGCCGCGGCCCGGCTGCACGACCTCACCGACGATGACGCCGACCAGCAGCGCGAGCGTCGAGACCACCTCGAAATATATCAGCGCCTTGAGACCGACGCGGCCGACCTTCCTCAGGTCGCCCATCGAGGCGATGCCGTGCACGATGGTGCAGAAGATCACGGGCGCGATCATCATCTTGATGAGCGCAATG
>JAQGJZ010000088.1 GCA_028290385.1 Enterovirga sp. | reverse complement strand
CTTCTTCTTCGGCTGGCGGGCCTCGTCGTCGCCGGTCGGACGCTCGTTCGACTCGTCCTCGGCCCCGCGCGCCGGGCGGCTGTCGCCGAGGCCGGGCCGCTTGGCGATGCCGTGGCTGATGTAGTTGACGGCGTCGTACCGGGTCATCTCCTGCTCCTGCAGGAAATACGCGGCGTGGCTTTCGCGCTCGGCGAAGATCGCGACGAGCACGTTGGCGCCCGTGACCTCTTCCCGGCCGGAGGATTGGACGTGGATGACCGCGCGCTGGATGACGCGCTGGAAGCCGGCGGTCGGCTTCGAATCCTGGCGCCCGTCGGTCACAAGATTGACGAGCTCGGTCTCGACATACTCGATGAGATTGCGGCGCAGGACGTCCAACTCGACGTTGCAGGCCCGCATGACCGCAGCCGCGTCCTGATCGTCGATCAGCGCCAGGAGCAGGTGCTCGAGCGTGGCGTATTCGTGCCGGCGCTCGCCGGCCAGCGCCAGGGCGCGGTGGAGTGCCTGTTCCAGGCTGCGTGAGAAGCTAGGCAAGATGCCCCTCGGGTTCGAAGATCAGATTACTTCTTTTCCATGACGCACTGAAGCGGATGCTGGTGCTTGCGTGCGAAATCCATCACCTGTGTCACCTTTGTCTCGGCGACTTCGTAGGTAAAGATGCCGCACTCGCCGACACCGTTCTGGTGGACGTGGAGCATGATGCGGGTCGCGTCCTCGCGCGATTTGTTGAAGAACCGCTCGAGAACCAGAACGACGAACTCCATGGGGGTGTAGTCGTCGTTCAGCAGGAGAACGCGGTAGAGGTTCGGACGTTTCGTCCGCGGCTTTGTCTTCGTGATGATGGCCGTTCCGGTACGGTTGTCGTCGCCGCCTTCCGAGCGGGACCCCGAACCGGTGATGAAGATCTGATCTGAGCCGCTTTGCCCGCCCATACCGCTGTGACCGATGACCTTTCGTTCAGGAATGTTCCGAACGCGCTGAGGGCCGGGCCTGGTCGACTCCCCTCGGAGCCAATCTAGGCGTCCCGCCGCCGCCCCGCCAGATGCCGCGCCGTCTGGACGCATACTCACGGGCAAATAAGCCGGTGGCAAGGCGATACCGACCCGGGCCCGGGCGGGCCCACAAACGAAAACGCCCGGCTGAGCCGGGCGTCGTGAAGCAATCGCGATAAGGCGCCGATCAGGCGACGCGGGCCTTGGCGACCAGCCCTTCGACCGGAGCATAGGCCTCCTTCACGGTCGCGGAGGTGAGCTCGCCCATCTTTGTGGTCTGGGAGACAAAGCCCTCGTAGGCGCTGCGCAGATACTCGCCCTGGATCTCGAGCGCGTTCTCGACCGTACGGGCGCCGACCAGCTTCTCGACCGTCTGGCTGCCCTGCTCGAAGGAACGCTTGGCGTAGTCGGCGGCCTCGACGGCGGCGGACTGGATGCCGCGAGACAGCGCACCGAAGGACGTGAGCGCCGCGTCGACGCTGTCTTTGCTGAACTTCTGGAAGGTATCGAACTGCATCGTGTTTGCTCCCGCGGCCCCCACGGAGCCGTCCGATCGTGTGCTGACACGCCTGCGATACTTGGCGGCCATCCAGCTTTTATGCAGTGCACAAATTTATGTCAACGGACTTTTGTGCGACGCAACATGGGACGCATTTGAGGGGCATTTAACCCATCCGTAACTGCGTCCGCCTACGGTTCTGGACTGTGTCGTGCCGGCGTCATCGTCCCCTTTCGGGGCAGTGTTTCCGGACGGGTCAGCCGACGTGTTCGGGGGCGGATGATCATGATGTTGCGTTGCGTCGGTAAGCGTAAGACGCGGGCTGTCGTTCTGGCTGCAATCGCCGGCCTCGCTGCCTCTTTGATGGCGGCCGGGCCCGCCGATGCGCGCGGAAAGAAGAAGCACCCGCGCAAGAGCCCCAAGCCCCAGGTTTCCCGTGCCGTCGGCGGCTATTCTCCGCCCTTCGCGGCGCTCGTGGTCGACGCCAATTCGGGCCGCACGATGTATGCGGTCGACGAGACCGCGCCGCGCCACCCCGCCTCCGTGACCAAGGTGATGACGCTCTACATGCTGTTCGAGCAGCTGGAGCGCGGCACCCTGTCGCTGGATTCCGACCTCAAGGTCTCCGCGCGTGCGGCCGGGATGGCCCCCTCCAAGATCGGCTTCCGCCCAGGCGACACCATCTCGGTTGAGAACGCCATCAAGGCGCTGGTGACCAAGTCCGCGAACGACGTCGCGGCGACGGTCGCCGAGAACATCGCGGGCAGCGAAGAGGAATTCGCCGAGCGGATGACCCGCAAGGCGCGCCAGCTCGGGATGACCGGGACGGTGTATCGCAACGCGTCCGGCCTGCCGGACCGCGAGCAGATCACCACGGCCCGCGACCTCGCGATCCTCGGCCGCGCGATCCAGGACCGGTTCCCGCGCTACTACAAGTACTTCCAGACCCGCAGCTTCAACTATGCGGGCCGGGTGATCGGGAGCCACAACCGGCTGATCGGCCGCATCGAAGGCGTGGACGGCATCAAGACCGGCTTCACCAACGCGTCCGGCTTCAACCTGCTCACCTCGGCGAAGCTCAACGGCCGCCACGTGATCGGCGTCGTTCTCGGCGGCAAGTCGGCCGCCAGCCGCGACAACATCATGGCGAACCTGATCCAGACGAACCTCGCCAAGGCTTCGGTCGGCTCCGGCGCGCCGACCTATGCGAGCCGCGACGAGCAGGACGAGCGTCCGGCGCCGCGGGCGCGCCTTGCCTCCGCGGAAGACATCGACGACGCCGCGAGCACGACGGCGTCCATCAAGACCAGCCGCCCGGTCGAGCTGATGCGTCCGGCCGTGGCCACCGCGCCGAACGGCGCTGCCACCACGACCCCGAGCTCGTCCAAGCCCGCGGCCGCCCTTGCTTCCGCGGTTGTCCCGACCCCGCCCTCGACCTTGCACAAGATCGACGCGCGTCTTCCGGTGCTGCCCGCGG
>JAQGJZ010000306.1 GCA_028290385.1 Enterovirga sp. | reverse complement strand
CGGTGCGCGGCGTTGACCAGCCCCACATGCGAGAACGCCTGAGGGAAATTCCCGAGCTGGCGCTTTGACCGAGGGTCGTATTCCTCGGCCAGCAGCCCGAGATCGGTCCGGATCTCGAGCAGGCGCTCGAACAGGCTGGTCGCGTCGTCGATCCGGCCGATCCGGAGCAGCGCCGTGACGAGCCAGAACGAGCACGCCAGGAACGCGCCCTCGTCGCCAGGCAGGCCGTCGACCGTTTCCGCAACCCGGTATCGCAGGACGTAGCCGTCGACCACGAGGTCCCGCGCGATCGCCTCGACGGTGCCGACGATGCGCGGATCGTCGTCGGGCAGGAATTCCAGCGCCGGGAGGAGCAGCAGGCTCGCATCCAGGTTCCGCGACCCATAGGCCTGGACGAAGCTGCCGAGCTCCGGATCGAAGCCGTTCGTGCAGACATCGCGATGGATCGCGTCCCGGATCGTGCGCCAATGGTCGACCGGGGCGTCGTGCAGGCCGAATTCCTCGGCGCTGCGGATGCAGCGATCGAAGGCGGCCCAGGCCATCACCTTTGAAAACGTGAAATGGCGGCGCTCGCCGCGCACCTCCCAGATTCCCTCGTCCGGCTCACGCCAGATCGCCTCGAGCCGCGTCAGCATCGAGCGCTGCAGCGCCCAGGCTTCCTTGCTCTCGGGCAGGCCGCCGTGCCGCGCATCGTGCAGGAGCCACATCACCTCGCCGAACACGTCGAGCTGGCGCTGGGCGGCGGCGGCGTTGCCGATCCGCACGGGCCGGGAACCCGCAAAACCGGGAAGCCAGTCGACCTCCCATTCGGGCAGACGCCGCTCGCCGGCGACGCCGAACATGATCTGCATCTGGTCGACGCTGCCCGCCATGGCGCGCACCAGCCAATCGCGCCAGGCTTTCGCCTCGTCGAAATAGCCGCTGCTCATCAGGGCGAAGAGCGTCATGGCGGAATCGCGCAGCCAGCAGAACCGGTAATCCCAGTTGCGCACGCCGCCCGGCCATTCGGGCAGGGAGGTGGTGGCCGCGGCCACGATGCCGCCGGTCGGCGCGTAGGTGAGCGCCTTCAAGGTGACCAGCGAGCGAACCACCGCGTCGCGCCAATGCGGCTTCAGCGCCATGCCGCCGTTGAGGGCCTGGGGGTCGTAGCGCCCGGCCCAATCGGACCAGAACGCCTCCGTCTCCTCCAGCGCCTGGTAGGGGTCGATCGGCTCGGGACAGGGATCGTGCGACGGGCCGTAGGTCAGCACGAACGGGATGGTCTCGCCGGCCGCGACCGTGAACTCGGACAGCGTGCGCATGTCCTCGCCGTGCAGTTCGGCGGGCGTGCGCAGCAGCACCATATCCGGCCCCGCGATGGCGCGCAGCGTCCCGTCCTCCAGGCGGGTGACCCAGGGGATGACGACGCCGTAGCCGAACCGGATGGTGAGCTCCATCCGCAGCCGCACCGCGCCGCTCTCGCCCCGCACAAGGCGGACCACGTCCGAGTAATGGCCGCGCGGCGGCATGAAATCGATCAGGGTGACGATGCCGTCGCCCGTCTCGAACCGCGTTTCCAGGATCAGGGTGTCGCCGCGATAGCGCCGCGAGACCGAGGCGCCGCCCGCTTCCGGGGCGATCAGCCAATGGCCGTGTTCCCGGTTTCCGAGAAGGGCCGCGAAGCAGGCATCGCTGTCGAAGCGTGGCCAGCACAGCCAGTCGATCGAGCCCTCGCGGTCGACCAGGGCCGCGGTCTCACAATCGCCGATCAGCGCGTAATCTTCGATCCGGCATGTCGGCATTCGGGGGTGAGCCTCCGGTCAGGCACGGGCGGTGCCTGCCGGAGCCCAGAAACCCTCCGGCGCCGATGCGTTCCCGCCAAGCGGCAACGCCCGGCGAAGATTCCGGTCAGGCCGGAGCGAGCGCCTCGTCGAGATCGGCGATCAGGTCGTCCGGGTCTTCCAGGCCGATGGACAGGCGCACCACGTCCGGCCCGGCGCCCGCGGTTGTCTGCTGCGCCTCGGTGAGCTGGCGGTGGGTGGTCGAGGCCGGATGGATCACGAGCGAGCGAGTGTCGCCGATATTGGCAAGGTGCGAGAACAGCTTGAGGTTGGAGACGAGCTTCACGCCGGCCTCGTACCCGCCCTTCACGCCGAAGGTGAAGACGGCCCCGGCGCCCTTGGGGCAGTAGCGCTGCGCCAGCGCGTTGTACTTGTCCCCGGCGAGGCCCGGGTAGCTGACCCACGAGACGCGCTCGTGCGTGGACAGGTACTGCGCGACCTTCAGGGTCGAGTCCGATTGCCGCTGCATGCGGAGCGGCAGCGTCTCGATGCCCTGGAGGATGAGAAAGGCGTTGAACGGCGACAGCGCCGGGCCGAGATCGCGCAGGCCGAGCACGCGGCAGGCGATCGCGAAGGCGAAGTTGCCGAACGTCTCTCCGAGCACCATGCCGCCATATTCGGGGCGGGGCTTCGAGATCATCGGATAGCGGTCGTCGCCCGACCAGTTGAAGGAGCCGCCATCGACGATCAGGCCGGCGATCGAGTTGCCGTGCCCGCCCAGGAACTTGGTCGCCGAGTGCACGATGATGTCGGCCCCGTATTCGAACGGCCGGATGAGGTAGGGGGTCGCCATCGTGTTGTCGACGATGAGCGGGATACGGTGCTTCTGGGCGACCCGGGCGACCGCCTCGATATCGACGATCACGCCGCCCGGATTGGCGATGGATTCCAGGAAGATCGCCTTTGTGCGCTCGGTGACCGCGCGGTCGAAGGCGTCCGGATCGTCCGCATCCGCCCAGGCAACGGTCCAGCCGAAGTTCTTGTAGGAGTGGTTGAACTGGTTGATCGAGCCGCCATACAGCTTGTTGGCGGCCACGAACTCGTCGCCCGGCTGCATCAGGGCGTGCATGGTCAGGAACTCGGCGGCATGGCCCGAGGCGACCGCGAGCGCTGCGGTCCCGCCTTCCAGCGCCGCGACCCGCTCCTCGAGCACCGCGTTCGTCGGGTTCCCAATGCGGGTGTAGATGTTGCCGAAGGCCTGCAGCCCGAACAGCGAGGCCGCGTGGTCGACGTCGTCGAACACGAAGGACGTGGTCTGGTAGATCGGCGTCGCGCGCGCGCCGGTCGCGGCGTCTGGCGCGGCCCCGGCATGAATGGCGAGGGTGTTGAAACCAGGCTGCCGCTCGGCCATGTCGCGCTCCGATCCCTAAAAAGAACGTTGTGTTCTGAGTACCGAACGGCTGGAGGTTCGGTCAAGCTTCGGAGCTGCTTAGAACAGGCGCCCGTTCTTGGCGAGCCGCGGCCGCGGCCGCAGATGAAAAAGCCCGGCGCGGTGGCCGGGCTTTCCCATGCTTGTCGGTCGAGCGCTGGCTTACTGGCGCGAGTTCGAGCCGGACTTGTTGGCGTCGCTATACCACTTGAAGTCCGGCGCGTTCTGCAGGTCGGCCTTCGACATGCGGACCTTGCCGTGGTCCGGATAGCCGTTGGCGGCGGCCGTCTCGGCCGGCGAGCGGGCCGCAGCGGCGTTGTTGCTCGTCGAGCCGGTCGTGCTGGCGTCGCGCGAAGCCGTGGTGCCCGTGCCGGTGCCCATGGAGCTGCCAGCCGCGCTGCCCGCCGGCGCGTTTGCGGCCGTGTTGTTGGCCGCCGTGGAATTCGCCGCCGAGCCGTTCGCCGCGGTGTTGTTCGAACCGGTGCCGGCCGTTCCGGCTGCCGATGCGTTAGCCCCGGCGCGCTCGTTCACCCACTCGACCGCCGAGAAGGGAACCGCAACGTTCTTCTCGCCGATGCCGAGGAAGCCGCCGACGCCGATCACGACCGCCTTCGCGTTGCCGGTGCCGTCGATGAGGATCTCGTTGATGTCGCCGATGCGCTGATCGTCCTGGCCGTAGATGGCGAGGCCAACGAACTTCGACGCCCGATACTGACCCTGCTGCTGCTGGGTCATGAACTGCGTGGAACCGGACGTGGCGGCTGCGCCGGAGCCGGCCGTCGCGTTCACCGCGGGCGAAGCGGCGTTCGGCGCTGGCGTGGTGTTGGTCTGGGCGATCGCACCCGTCATCAGGGCGGTCGTCAACAGCAGCGCCGCAGCGCTTGTCTTGATCATAGTGTCCTCCGGTAAATTGAAGCCCGGCAGGGCGCGTGACGCCGCCGGGTCCACGCCAAGGCAACGGCCCGGCGGCCGCGATGGTTCGCCGGGCCCCGTGCTTTTTCGCATGCTCAACGCGGGACGTTGATCGAGCCGCTGCTGGACGTGCCCGAGTTGCCCTGGCCGCCTTTCGACGACTGGCCGGTTCCGGACGTCGCGGCGCCGCCGATCCGGCCCGCGCCGGAGTTCGCCGTGTTGCCGCTGCCCTGGACGGTGCTGCCGACCGCCGGGGCGCTCGCGCCCGTGCCCATCGTAGTGTTGGCGCCCGAGCCCGAGCCGCCCGCCTGTGCGCCGGCCGAGCCG
>JAQGJZ010000081.1 GCA_028290385.1 Enterovirga sp. | reverse complement strand
CTGCAGCTCCCCTGGGCCGTGGCCCGGGGCAGGGAGGCGTCGCCTGCGGCCGCGACAGCCTCTCCCAGCCATGCGCTCCTACGTGTAATCACCCGCTTGCTCCCGATTCTCGCACTGGCCAGCCGATCCGGTTCCGGCGCGATTGCTTCGGGCGGCGGTAAATCAGGAGGCCGGGCCGGTCCAGCGCAACCTGCCTCCGGGGCGGGCGGTCGAAGCGATTCGGCCGCCCTGCCACGGGGCGTGTTTCGTTGACTATCGGGCCGCGCGCTCAGACGTCCGCGCGCCCTGCGGCGAGATCGCGTCCGAGATCGGCGAAGAGGCAAGCTGGCCGTGGTATTTGGCGATCGCCGCTAGCCTGCTTATGAGTGCCGCGTCTCGCAATCATCCTGCTGGTCCCAAAAACAA
Organism: Enterovirga sp.; assembly: GCA_028290385.1. Classification (GTDB taxonomy): domain Bacteria; phylum Pseudomonadota; class Alphaproteobacteria; order Rhizobiales; family Beijerinckiaceae; genus Enterovirga. The sequence continues at coordinate 7,075 of JAQGJZ010000081.1, read as the reverse complement.
TGCAGCTCATCACTCCTTTCATCATGTGCGGCGGCACGGGAACGCGGCTGTGGCCGATCTCGCGCGCGTCCATGCCGAAGCAGTTCCAGGCTTTTTTCGGCGAGCGCACGTTGTTGCAGGACACGGTGGTCCGCGTGACGGGGACGGGTTTTGCCCCGCCGGTGCTCGTGGCCAACGAAGCGCATCGGTTCGTGGTGGCGGATCAGGTCGAGGCCCTTGGGACCCCGCGCGCGCCGATCGTGCTCGAGCCGGAGGGGCGGAACACGGCGGCGGTCGCGTTTGTCGCAAGCCTGCTCGTCGAGCAGCAGAACCCGGGCGGGCTGGTGCTCCTGCTGCCGTCCGACCACCTCGTGAAGAACCCGAGCGCGTTTCAGGCCCTCGTCGAGGAAGCGGCGCCGGCCGCCCGCGCCGGCTGGATCTGCCTGTTCGGCATCGCGCCCGATCGCCCGGAGACGGGCTACGGCTACATCGAGATCGGCGACGAGGCGGTGCCCGACGCGACATCCTCCGTGCGCCGCGTTGCCCGCTTCATCGAGAAGCCCGCACTGGCGGCCGCTGAACGGCTCGTCGCCTCGGGCAATAACGTGTGGAATTCCGGGATCTTCCTGTTCTCGGCCGCGACCATGCTGGAGGAGGCCGAGCAACTCTGCCCGGACCTGATCGCGGGCGTCCGCGAGGCCGTCTCAGGCGCCACGAATGATGCCGATTTCCTCCGCCTCGGCACGAAGGCCTTCCAGGAGCTGCAATCCATCTCCATCGACTACGCCATCATGGAGCGGAGCCAGCGCACGGCGGTGCTCCGGGCGGAGCTCGATTGGAGCGACCTCGGCGCCTGGGACGCGATCCACGCCGCGCATGTGCCCGATCAGCAGGGCAACGTGCTGCTCGGCAAGGCCGTCGGGTACGACACGCGCAACTCGCTGATCCGTTCGGACCATCACCTCGTAGCGACCGTCGGGGTCGAGAACCTCGTCGTGATCGCAAGCGACGATGCGATCCTTGTTGCCGACAAGTCGCGAGCCCAGGGCGTCAAGGAGGCGCTCGAACTCGTCCGCCTGAAGGGGTTCGCGGAAGCGACGACCCACAGCGAGGTGCACCGCCCCTGGGGCAGCTACCGCTCCCTGATCGCGGGCGACCGGTTCCAGGTGAAGCTGATCACCGTGAAGCCGGGCGGACGCCTGTCGCTGCAACTGCACCGGCACCGCGCCGAGCATTGGATCGTCGTGCGCGGCGCCGCCCAGATCACCTGCGGCGAGCGCGTGTTCATGCTCTACGAGAACCAATCGACCTTTATTCCGCAGGGCGACACGCACCGGCTGGAAAATCCCGGGCACATCCCGCTCGAGATGATCGAGGTCCAGTCCGGCTCCTATCTCGGCGAGGACGACATCATCCGCGTGGAGGACGTGTACGGCCGCGGCTAGGCTGTCGCGGCGGGCCGGCGGGCTCGCCGTCCATCTCCGGAGAAGTCCTGTGCGGTTCGTGCGATCCCGGTTCGGTCTGGGGCTCTGCCTCGGTGCGTCGCTCTGGGCCGGGCTCGCGTCCGCCCAGGGCGCGCCGCCCGGGATGCCGACGGGCGCCCCGGCCCCTATTCCGTCCGATCGCGCCCGCATCCTGCCGGCGCTGGCGCGGAGCGGAATGGTCGCGTCGCAGGAGGCCAAGGCCACCCGGGTCGGCGTCGAGATCCTGCGCCGCGGCGGCAACGCCGTGGATGCAGCGGTCGCGGTCGGGTTCGCGCTCGCGGTCACGTTGCCGAAGGCCGGCAATCTCGGCGGCGGCGGCTTCATGCTGGTGCACCTCGCCGGCCGCAGCGAAACAGTGGCGATCGACTACCGCGAGACCGCACCCGCGGCCGCGACCCGTGACATGTTTCTCGGGCCTGGCGGCGAGCCGGACCCGGCGAAGTCGCGCGACAGCGGCCTGTCGGTCGGCGTGCCGGGCACGGTCGCGGGCCTCGCGCTCGCGCACCGGCGCTATGGCTCGGGCAAGTTCACCCTCGCGGATCTGATCGCGCCGGCGGAGCGGCTGGCCCGCGAGGGCATCGCGGTCGAGGAGGATCTTGCGGATTCGCTGCCCGCCGCGGCCGGCCGGCTCGGCCGTTTTCCGTCCACGCGGGCCGTGTTCTTTCAGGGCGAGCGGCCGCTCGGGCGCGGCGAGCGCCTCGTCCAGGCCGATCTCGCCGCGACGCTGGCCGCAATCGCGACGAGCGGGCCCGAGGCCTTCTACCGGGGCGAGACCGCGGCGCGCATCGCGGACGCGGTCCAGGCGGCAGGCGGCCTGATGACGGCGCAGGACCTCGCCGGCTACGCGCCGGTTGTCCGCAACCCCGTGCGCGGAACCTACAGGGGGTACGACGTCGTCTCCATGCCGCCGCCGAGTTCGGGCGGCGTGCACCTGATCCAGATCCTGAACACGCTCGAGGGGTTCGACCTCGCCGCCCTCGGGGCCGGCAGCGCGGACGCGCTGCACCTGATGGCGGAGGCCATGAAGCCCGCCTACGCGGACCGAGCCGCCTGGCTCGGCGACCCGGACCGCGCCAAGGTGCCGGTCTCCGGGCTGATCTCTAGGGATTACGCCGCGACCCTGCGGGCGCGCATCGATCCGGCGCGCGCCCGGCCTGCTGACGAGATCGCGGCCGGCAATCCGCTGCCCTACGAACCGGACCAGACCACGCATTTCAGCGTGCTGGACGGGGAGGGGAACGCGGTCGCGAACACGTATACGCTTAACTTTTCCTATGGCCTCGGGCTGGTCGCGGCCGGGACCGGCATCATCCTCAATAACGAGATGGACGATTTCGCAGCGCGGCCGGGCGCCACTAACGCCTATGGCCTGGTCGGGGGCGCGGCCAACAGCGTCGCGCCGGGCGCGCGCCCGCTCTCGTCCATGACGCCGACCTTGCTGCTGCGCGACGGCAAGGTGGTGCTGGCGACCGGAAGCCCCGGGGGCAGCCGCATCATTACGACGGTGCTGCAGGTGATTCTCGGCGTCGTGGATTTTGGGCTGAACCTCGCCGAGGCGGTGGCGGCCCCGCGAATCCACCATCAATGGCGGCCCGATGCGTTGCTGGTGGAAACCGGCCTGTCGCCGGACACGTTGCGTTTGTTGAGAGACAAAGGGCACAGGGTGGTCGTCGGCTCGACCTCCGGGTCGGCGAATTCGATCGCGGTCACGCGAGACGGCTTTTTGGGCGCGGCGGATCTCCGCCAGCGCGGCACCCTGGCCGAAGGCCATTGAGAGAGGGACGAGACATGGCGGCTGCGACAGGTCTGCGGATCGGGGTGCTGGCAGGGCTTCTCAGCCTCGTGCTGGCCGGCTGCGGCATCAACAACGTCCCGACCCTCGAAGAGCGCGCGAAAGCGGCCTGGGGCGAGGTGCAGAACCAGTATCAGCGCCGCGCCGACCTGATCCCGAACCTCGTCGAAACGGTCAAAGGCTACGCCCAGCAGGAGCGGGACGTGCTCGTCCAGGTGACGGAGGCCCGCGCCAAGGCAACCAGCGTCAGGGTTGATGCCTCCACGGTCACCGATCCGGCGAAGTTCAAGGAGTTCCAGGACGCGCAGAACCAGCTCTCCGGCGCGCTCGGCCGGCTCCTCGTGTCGGTCGAGCGCTATCCGGATCTGAAGTCCAACCAGAACTTCCTGGCACTGCAATCGCAGCTCGAAGGCACCGAGAACCGCATCACGGTCGCGCGGCGCGACTACATCCAGACCGTCCAGGCCTACAACACGGAGCTGCGCACGATCCCGGGCCGCTGGATCGCGGGCATCGTGTATCCGGACGCGAAGCCCATGGAGGTGTTCACGGCGACCCAGGGCTCGGAGCGTCCGCCGCAGGTCAAGTTCTAGCGCCCGCTGGCGCCCGAGCGCCCGATGCGGGTTCCGCGATCCGTCGTTGAAGGGGCCACCGCGCTCCTCGTCGGCCTCTGCCTCCTGCTCGCCTGTCCGGCCTGGGCGCAGACGGCGAACTTCCCGGCGCTCAGCGGCCGCGTGGTCGATGCCGCCAATCTGCTCGATGCCCAGCAGCGCAGCGCGCTAGAGGCGAAGCTGAAAGCGCACGAGGACAAGACGACCGACCAGGTTGTCGTCGCGACCGTGCCCTCGCTCGGGGGCACCAGCGTCGAGGATTTTGCGAACCGCCTGTTCCGGCATTGGCAGCTCGGCCAGAAGGCGAAGAACAATGGCGCGCTGCTGCTCGTGGCGCCGAACGAGCGCAAGGTGCGGATCGAGGTCGGCTACGGACTCGAAGGCGCACTCACGGACGCGATCTCCGGCGTGATCATCCGCACCGCCGTCGCGCCGCGCTTCAAAACCGGCGACTTCGCGGGCGGGATCAACGCCGGGATCGACGCCGTTCTCAGCGTGCTGACGGGCGATGCCGACGAGTGGCAGCGCCGGGCGAAGGTCCGCGCCGACGACCACGGCGGATTCGATTGGATCGCTATCGCCGTGATGCTGGTGGTCCTGTTCATCATCATCCGCGGCTTCTTCGGCGGCGGTTCGGGGCCATCGCGCTTCCATCGCAGGCGCGGCGGATCCTGGGTGATCATGCCTGTGCCGAGCGGGGGCGGCTGGGGCGGCGGCTTCGGCGGCGGAGGCGGCGGGTTTGGCGGTTTCTCGGGCGGCGGCGGCTCGTCCGGCGGCGGGGGCGCGTCCGGATCATGGTGACGCCATGCTGAGCCACGACGAGCGGCTGCAGATCGAGGCCGCGATCCGTGCCGCGGAAGGCGCGACGGCCGGCGAGATCGTGGTCGTCATCGCGCGCCAGGCGAGCGGTTACCGGGCGATCCCGTTTCTTTACGCGCTGCTGGCAGCCCTGCTGGTGCCCTGGCCGCTGATCCTTTGGACCGAGCTCGGCCCGGCCCGCATCTTCCTTGTTCAGCTCGCGGTCGCGATCCTGGTGCTCGCGCTCGGCGCCTGGCAGCCGCTGCGCCTCCGGCTCGTTCCGGGCCCGATCAAGCGCGTCCGGGCCCGCGAGGCCGCGCAGCACGAATTCGTCGGGCGCGGCATGGCCGACACGCGCGGGCGCACGGGCGTGCTCCTGTTCGTGTCAGCGGCGGAGCGTCATGCGGAGGTCATCGGCGACGTCGCGATCTCGGCCCAGGTCGGCGAGGCCGAGTGGCGGGGCGTCGTCGAGCCGCTGGTCGAGGCGTTTGGCAGGGGCGCCCGCGCGGAAGGGCTGGTCGCGGCCGTGCAGGCGATCGGCCGCATCCTCGCCCGCCACGCGCCCGTCGCGACAGGCGACCGGGACGAATTGCCCAACAGGGTCATTCTTCTCTGACTTGGTATGCCGGCGCGGAGCTGGCACTGTCGCCCGCCCCAAGCGGAGAAGAAAATGCCACGTGCCGGAGTGCGAGCAACGGAGGGTCTGCTCGTGCGCTCGCAGGAGCCGTTCAACGCCGAGCCGCCGCTCGACGCTCTCAGTCGCTCGTTCGTGACACCGACCGGGAGCTTCTTCGTCCGTTCCCATGGCGACGTGCCGGTGATCGACGGGCAGGACTGGCACCTCACCGTGTCGGGAACGGGAATCACGCCCCTTCGGCTCTCGCTGGCTGAGCTGCGCGAGCGGTTTCCTCGGCGAAGTGTCGTCGCAACCATCCAATGCGCCGGGAATCGGCGCGCGGAGCTGAGCACCGTCAGCCCGACCCTGGGCCTGCAGTGGGACGCCGGCGCGATCGGCACGGCTGAATGGACGGGCGCGTCGCTCGGGGACGTTCTCAGGGCTGCCGGCCTCGGCGAAGCTGACGGCCTGCATGTCGCCTTCACGTGCCACGACGTGCTCGACCACAAGGGGGAGCGCGTCGCGTTCGGCGTGTCCATTCCCGCTCGCAAGGCGCTCTCGCCCGAGGTCCTGCTCGCCTACGAGATGAACGGCGCGGAGCTCGCGCCCGAGCACGGCTTCCCGGTCCGGGCGGTGGTGCCGGGCTATGCCGGTGTGCGCAGCCCCAAATGGCTGCGTTCGATCGAGGTCCGGGCCCGCCCCTCCGACAACCCGATGCAGCAGCTCGACTACAAGCTGTTTCCGCGGGAGATCCGCGAGGACACGGCGGATTGGTCGCGCGGCGCGGCTATCGACGAGCTGCCCTTGAACGCCGCGATCTGCGACCCGGCCCCGGGGGCAGTGGTGCCGGCCGGGCGCGTCCGAGCCCGGGGCTATGCGGTCGCGAGCGGACGCGCCATCGCGCGGGTTGAACTCTCCTGCGATGGAGGCCGGACGTGGATCGAGGCCGACCTCGCGGCCCGGCCGGACACCCCATGGGCCTGGACACCCTGGAGCGCCGACCTGGACCTCCGGGCTGGGCAACACGAACTCGCCGTGCGCGCCTGGGACTCGGCCGGTCAGACGCAGCCCGCCGAGGCCGCGGAGGTCTGGAACTTCAAGGGTTATTGCTGCGCGGCGTGGCACCGGGTGAGGGTGCAGGCGCGCTGATACCCGGCGCAGCCGCCGGTGCTCGCCAGCGCCGGTGCATCCAGAGCCATTGCTCCGGGTGCTCGCGCACCCAGCCCTCGATCACGGCCGTCATGGCCTGGGCCGCCGCGGGCACATCCACGAGGCCCCGCTCGTCGCGCGGCAGGTCGAGGGGCGGCGTCAGCTCGATGCGGAAGCGATGACCGGGAAGCCGGACCACTCGCACGCCGTGCACTGGGCAATCGTGATGCCGCGCGAGCTTGGCGAGGAGCGGGTTGGTCAGCGCCGGCCGGCCCATGAAGGAGGTCGTGACGCCTCTGGTGAAATGCTGGTCGATGAGCTGCCCCAGGTGGCCGCCGCGCTCCAGCACGCCCGCGATCGCGAAGGCGGCACCGCCGGCGGAGGAGGCGGTCAGCCCCCCCATGGTGCCCGAGCGTACTTCGTGCACGAGGCGGGCCGCTGCGGGATCGTTCGGCGGCCGGAAGATCGCGGTCGCATCGAGGCCGAAGCGCGCAGCGCAGATGGCGGGAAGCTCCCAATTGCCGAGATGGGCCGAGAAGATGATCCCGGGCCGGCCGTCATCGCGCAGCTGCATGAAATGCTCGATCCCGGCGACCTCGACGCGGCCCGGCTCCAGGGCGTCCGGATGGTAATCGAACAGCTCGGC
>JAQGJZ010000037.1 GCA_028290385.1 Enterovirga sp. | reverse complement strand
GATTTCCGCCGGTTTATCCGGAGCTGCGCGATTGTGCGGGCGAGGCGAAAAATCGCCACCCCGGAAGGGCCCGATCAGGCCTCCGGAGGGCCTTTGCGGGCCCAGACTCGGCCTTTGCCGGCTAAGTCACTCGCGGAACATCGTTTTATCTGCGCGGGCCCCGCCGAAGCACCACCCCGGGAGAGTCGGGCAACGTCAAGTTGAACGAAGGGCGAACAGAGTCGCGATGCGCGATGTGTTGCAGAAGTTCAATGGTCGTCAGGCCAAAAAAAAGCCCGGCACGAGGCCGGGCTTGAACAGCACGTTTGAGCTGCGATCAGGCGCTGAGGCTGCTGATCCGGTGCGCAAGACGCGAGACCTTCCGAGAGGCGGTGTTCTTGTGAACGATGCCTTTCTGGGCGGCCCGCATGATCTCCGGCTCGGCGGCCTGCAGCACCGCGGTGGCCGCGGTGCGGTCACCGGCTTCGATGGCCTCTTCGACCTTGCGGATGAAGGTGCGCATACGCGAACGCCGGTTCCGATTGACCTCGGTACGGCGGGCGATCTTTCGCGCCATCTTCTTGGCCGACACGGTGTTGGCCATGGGAACCTCGCCAATAAGGATCGGGCGCCCGCATGGGCGACATCGCGATCGCTGCTGATATGAAATGCGGCAAGAGCCCCGGCGGTTGCACCAGGGCTCTCGATGGGCCGCTTATAGACGCAGCCTCGGCCGAAGGTCAACGCGCCTCGGCCAGAAATCCGCTCAGGCGGCTGCGCGCGTGGCCACAAATGCCTGGTGCTCGGCCAGGAGCTCGCCCGCAAGCGCCTTGGCGATCAGGGCGCGCGTCTCCGCGACGCCGTAGAGCGCCACGAAGGAGCCGAAGCGCGGCCCGCGGGCCTCGCCGAGCAGCACCTGGTAGATCGCCGAGAACCAGGCCTGCGACACGCCGGGCCGCCCATCCGGGCTCTTCGCCTTGCCGGACGTGTCCGGGAAATGGCTGCGACCGACCTCGTAGACGGCGGCCTGCAGCGCTTCCGCGTCCGTCGAGCCCGCGAAGGGCGCGAGCGCCTCCGAGAGTTCGGCGAGCGCCGCGCGCTCCGCCTCGCTCGGCGCCCGGTACGCCTTCGCGGGCCGGACGAAGTCGCGGTAATAGGCGAGCGCGTGGGTCACCAGCCGGTCGAGCACCGGGTGGGTCTGCGGCGAGGCACCGGGCGCGTAGCGGCGGATGAAGCCCCACAGGACGGAGGGCTCCTCCGTGTTTGCGACCGCGACGAGGTTCAGCAGCATCGCGAACGAGATCGTGGCCGCGCGCTCGCCGGCCCCTTGCACCAGCTCGGGCGCCGGCGGCGCGCCGGCATGGATGTGCCAGACCGGGTTGCCGAGCCGCAGCTTGGAATCCTGCGCGGGGTACTTTTCCAGGAACGTCAGGTAATCGTCGACCTGGCGCGGAATGACGTCGAAGAACAGCCGCTTCGCCTCGCGCGGCTTGTTGTACATGAACAGCGACAGGCTCTCGGGCGTGCCGTAGGTCAGCCAGTCCTCGATCGTCAGGCCGTTGCCCTTCGACTTGGAGATTTTCTGGCCCTTCTCGTCCAGGAAGAGCTCGTAGTTGAAGCCGTCCGGCGGTGCCGCCCCGAGCGCCCGCGCGATCTCGGACGAGAGCTTGACGGAGTCGATCAGGTCCTTGCCGGCCATCTCGTAATCGACGCCGAGCGCGACCCAGCGCATGGCCCAGTCTGGCTTCCATTGCAGCTTGGCGCCGCCGCCGAGCACCGACGTCTCGAAGCGTTCGCCGGTCTCCGGATCGCGCCAGACCAGCGTAGCGGCCTCGCGCCGCACCTCGTCGATCGGCACCTGCATGACGTGCCCGGTCTTCGGGTGCAGCGGCAGGAAGGGCGAATAGGTGGCCGAGCGCTCCGCCCGCAGGGAGGGCAGCATGATGCCCATCACGTCGTCGTAGCGCTCCAGCATCAGGCGCAGCGTCGCGTCGAAGCGGCCGGCCCGGTAGCACTCGGTCGCGGACATGAACTCGTATTCGAAGCCGAACGAGTCGAGAAAGGCGCGCAGTCGCGCGTTGTTGTGCGCCCCGAAGCTCGAATGGGTGCCGAACGGGTCCGGCACCGCCGTCAGGGGCTTGTTCAGGTTCGCGGCCAGCAGCTCCTTGTTCGGCACGTTGTCCGGCACCTTCCGCAGGCCGTCCATGTCGTCCGAAAAGGCCACCAGCCGCGTCGGGATCTTGTCCTCCGTGAGCACCCGGAAGGCATTGCGCACCATGGTGGTGCGGGCGACCTCCCCGAAGGTGCCGATATGCGGCAGGCCCGAGGGGCCGTAGCCGGTCTCGAACAGAACCTCGCGTTTCCCGCTCGCCGCGATGCGGGCGACGAGCTTCTTTGCCTCCTCGAACGGCCAGGCGGATGCGCTCTGGGCAGCGGAAAGCAGGTCGGGATCCGGCGGGGTCATGGCGTTTACGTCTGATGGATGCCTGTCAGATGTCTGCAAACGGCCCCGAGTGCAACTGTTTGGCGTCGATCCAAGGTTTCGCCAAGTCGAGCCAAGTCTCCACTTCACTTGGCGGAGGATTGCCGCTTTGATTGTGGCCATGCCTTGGGGGGTGCCGTGTTCATCCAGGGTGGGGCAGCGCCGGCTCGATCGGACGCGTTTCGCGATGATCTTCCGGCCGAGATCGCGTTCCTGGCGCGGCATGGCGTTTCACGCGCCATCCTCGACGATGCTGCGCGTGCGGCGGTTCTCGCCGGGGTGTCGGCCGACCGGGCGCTGATCCGCGGCGGGCTGCTGCCGGAGTGCGATTTCTACCGCTGCCTTGCGGCCGAGACGGGGCTCGCCTTCGTGGAAGGGCGGCTCGCGGTTCATCTGCGGGCGCGCTTTCCCGAGGCGATCCTCGCGAGCCTCGTCCCGCTCGCCGCGGCCGGCGACGGGCTCGCTTTTGCGTATGCGCCGGAGGGCGCGGCCGTCGCCGAGCTCCTCGCCAGCCGTGCCCATCTGGTGCCCCGCTTCTGCCTGACGACCCCGACCGCGATCCGCGACAGCATGCTGGCGGCACGCGGCGACCATGTCGCGGCGCTTGCGGCCGACGGGCTCGCGGCCGCGCATCCGGAATTCAGCTATCGCGGCGGCGCGAGCCGGCCGCAGCTCGGCATGGCCTACCTGATCGGGTTCATCTCGGGAGCGCTCACGATCGCGTTTCCCGACGAGACCTGGGCCCTGGCTTCATTGTGCCTGGGGCTGGCCTTCCTGGGCAGCACGGCGCTGCGCCTGGCGGTGCTGCTCGTCACCGTGCCGGTCGCGCCGGCGCGGCTGCCGCCGCGGACGCCGGAGCGCGACCTCCCCGTCTACACGGTGATCGTCCCGCTCCATCGCGAGGGCAGGGTGGTTCGCCGCCTGCTCCGCGCCCTGGAGGCGTTGGATTACCCGTCGGCCAAGCTCGACGTGAAGCTCGTGCTCGAGGCGGACGACGAGGAAACCGCGGCCGCCCTGGCCGCCATTCGCCGGCCCGGGTTTCTCGAGGTGATCGTGGCGCCGCCGGGCGAGCCGCGCACGAAGCCGCGCGCGCTCAACGTCGCGCTGCCGCTGGCCAGGGGCACGTTCGTGACCGTGTACGACGCCGAGGACGTGCCCGATCCGGGCCAGTTGCGCCTCGCGGTGTCGGTGTTTGCGCGCAGCCTGCCGGACGTCGCCTGCCTGCAGGCCCGCCTCGTGATCGACAATGCCGGCGACGGCTGGCTCACGCGGATGTTCGCGATCGAATACGCCGCGCTGTTCGACGTGACCAATCCGGGCCTCGCCCGCTTCGACCTGCCCATCCCGCTCGGCGGTACCTCGAACCATTTTCGGTGCTCGGTTCTGCAGGCGCTCGGCGGCTGGGACGCGTGGAACGTCACCGAGGATGCCGATCTCGGCATCCGGCTCGCCGCCGCCGGCTACCGGGTGGCGGACCTGCCCTCATCGACCCTGGAGGAGGCGCCGCGCCAGCTCGGCGCCTGGCTGAAGCAGCGCACGCGCTGGATGAAGGGCTTTCTCCAGGTGTGCGTCACGCATTCGCGGCGCCCGCGTGCGGCCTACCGTGAGCTCGGGGCCGCGCGGGCGTTCGGGGCGATGGCCATGTCGTTCGGCACCGTGGCCTCGGCGCTCCTGTTTCCGGCCTTCATGACCTTGGCCCTGGAGGCGACGCTGAGCGGGCGCCTGTTCCGGCCGGAGACTCCGCTCGAGATCGTCCGCGCCGCGATCGGCCTGACGCTGTTCGCGGCGGGGCTGCTGGCCCTGACCCTGCCGCCGGTGGCCGGCCTTTGCCGCCGCGGCTGGCCGAGCCTGCTGCCGCTCGTCGCCCTCATGCCGGCCTATTATTGCCTGGTGAGCATCGCGGCCTGGCGCGGGCTTCTGGAATTCGTGCTCCAGCCCCAGCGCTGGAACAAGACGGAGCACGGCTTGGCGCGGACGTCGCGCTCCGGGCGCCTGGTCTAGCGGGACGCGAGCCTACCAGAACGCGGCCGGCACGCGGCCTTCCGCGATCTCGGCCAGCCGCTCGCGCGTACCGCGGGTGGTGTCGGGCGGCAGCTCGCCGAGCCCGAAGAAGCGGCATTCGGCGATCTCGCGGTCGGGCGCCTTGGGCCGGGGCGCCGTGAACTCGCGCACCACGAAGACGAGCACGTGGTCGCGCCGGGACACGTGGCCGTTGAAGAACACTCCGTGCAGCCGGGGCGTGCCGGTGATCTCGATCTCGGTCTCCTCGCGCAGCTCGCGGGCGAGCGCCGCGATCGCATCCTCGCCGATCTCGATCCCGCCGCCCGGCAGCTGCCAGCCCGGCGTATAGGTGTGGCGGATCAGGCAGACGCGGTTCTCCGCGTCGATCACGGCCGCCCGGGCCCCCAGGGTCAGCCCGCGCGACAGCAGAAACCAGCCGTGCAGGCCGCGCCGGACGAGCGGGGCGAGCCGGCCCGAGCCGCCGCGCCGCTTGGGAACCACTGCGTCCGTCATGCTGCTCCAACATGGCTGCGCCGAAAACCGGCCCTGTGTTCTGCGTCCTGTGCGGGGCTGACGCAAAGCTTTTCGGGCCTCCCTGGCCCGGTCGCGGGCGAACAAGACCGACCAAAACGGCCGGGCCGCTTGACGGGGCAGAAACTCCGCCCGAGTTTCGGGCCACATGTTTCGCATCGCCCACCTGACCGACCCCCATGTGGGGCCGCTGCCGCGCCCGGCGATCCGGCATCTCCTCGGCAAGCGAATCACCGGCTATGTCAACTGGCGCCGCGGCCGGCGCGAGGCGCACGACATGGAGGTGCTGGCCGGCCTGATCCGCGACCTGCGCGAGCAGGCGCCGGACCACATCGCCTGCACGGGCGACATCTGCAATCTCGGCCTCGCCAGCGAATGGCCGAGCTCGCGGCTGTTCCTCGACGGGCTCGGCAGCCCGGAAACGGTCAGCTTCGTGCCCGGCAACCACGACGCCTATGTGCAGAAATCGCTGGCCGGGCTCCTGAAGGCGGTGGATCCGTACGCGTCGGGCGACGAGCCCTCCGGGCCCCGCTTTCCGTATCTGCGCCGCCGCGGCTCGGTCGCGATCGTCGGCCTGTCCTCGGCGGTGCCGACCGCGCCCTTCGTCGCCTCCGGCAAGATGGGCCGCACCCAGCGCAAGAACGCCGAGGAGCTGCTCGCGTCGCTGGCCGGGGAGCCGCTGTTTCGCCTCGTCCTGATCCACCACCCGCCGCATGTCGGCGGCGCCCCGGCGGGCCGCAACCTGACCGATGCCGAGAAGTTCGAGGCGATGATCCGCAAGGTCGGGGCCGACCTGATCATCCACGGCCACAACCATGTCGGCTCGGTCGCCCATATCGAGGGGCCGCACGGCTGGGTGCCGGTGATCGGCGCGCCGAGCGCCTCGGCCCGGGGCGGCGCCCTCACGCACCGGGCCGGGTACCACCTCTACACGATCTCGGGCGAGCCCGGCGCCTTCCGGGTGGAGGCGGAACTGCGCGGCCTCGATTCCGCGGGCAAGTTCTGCGGCCTGGGGCCGATCGCGTTCGGGCGCAGCCCGATCACGTTCCAGCAGGCGATGGGCATGCGGTGACGCGGGCCGCGCCAGCGCCCCGCAAGCTCGGGGCAGGGCAGGGGGCACACGATGGCGTTCGCATTTGACACGCTGGGCTATGCGAAACACCCTGCCGAGGCTGGCGTTGACCGGCAGCAGGCGGAGGCCCACGCCGAGGCGGCGCGGCAGTTCATCATGACGGAACTGGTCACCAAGGAAGACATGCGGCTCAATTCGGAGCTCATCGTCAACCAGATGACGGTGCGGCTCGGCGGCATCATCGTGGCATCGCTAGCGGCTCTCGGTGTTCTGCTGCGGCTCACGAGCCACTAGGGCCGACCTCGCTTTGAAGCGGGCCGCGGGAGAAGGTTGGTGAGCCGGCCGTTGCCGCCCGCTTCCGAGCGCGTGCGCGCGGCGGCCGCGGCGCTGGGCCTCGCGATCGCGATCCGGGAGCACGCGGTCCCGACCCGCACGGCCGAGGAGGCCGCCCTGGCCTGCGGCTGCCCGGTCGGCGCAATCGTGAAATCGCTCGTCTTTGCCGGGCAGGCGAGCGGCGAGCCGCTCCTGTGTCTCGTCTCCGGGGCGAACCGCGTCGACGAAGCCCTGGCGGCCGCGGAGGTCGGCGAGGCGATCCTGGGGCCGGACGGCCGCGCCGTGCGGGGCTGGACCGGCTTCGCGATCGGCGGCATCCCGCCGTTTGGGCACGCGCGGCCGCTGCGCACGTTCATGGATCGCGACCTGCTGGCTTTCGGCGAGGTCTGGGCGGCGGCGGGCACGCCGAACACGGTTTTCCCGCTGTGCCCGCACGAGCTCGCGCGGGCGACAGGCGCCCGGGTCGCCAGGCTCTCGGCGGCCTAGCTCCCCCGCGGCTTCGCCCGGCGGGTCGGCTCGGCGGCGGCCGGGTCCTCCGGCCAGGGATGCCTCGGGTAGCGGCCCCGCATCTCCGAGCGGACATCGCTCCACGATCCGCGCCAGAAGGCCGGGAGGTCCCGCGTGACCTGGATGGGCCGGTGCGCGGGCGACAGCAGGTGCAGAACGAGCGGCACGCGCCCGCCGCCGATGACCGGGTGCCGCGTCAGCCCGAACAGCTCCTGCACGCGGACCGACACGGCGGGCCCGCCCTCGGCCGCGTAATCGACCGGGATCGACGAGCCCGTCGGCACCGTGATGTGGGTCGGCGCCTCCTCGTCGAGCCGCCGGCGCTTGTCCCAGGGCAGCAGGGAGTCCAGCGCATCGCGCAGCTCGCCCGGGGCGAGGTCGGCGAGGCCGCGCTTGCCGACGAGATGCGGCGCGAGCCAGTCCTCGATCGTGTCCGCCAGCGCCGCGTCGGACAGATCCGGCCACTCCGCCCCCTCGGCCCCGCGCAGAAACGCCACCCGGTCGCGGAGCTGCTGCGTGCCGTCCGACCAGGGCAGGGCGGCGGTGCCGAGGCTCGCCAGCCCGCGGGCGAGGGCGCGGGCGGCTTCCTCGGTCGCCGGCACGTGGAGGGGTTTTTGGCCGAGCACCACCGCCCCAAAACGGCGGAGCGAGCGGGCCCGGAGCGCCTTTGCGGCGGGGTCGAACACCACCTCCGTTTGCGCCTCGATCCGGTCCCCGGCGAGCGTTTCGATCTCCTCCGGGGTGATCGGTGCGGCCGCCAGGATGCGGGCGGAAGCAGCGCCGCCTGCGATCTCGGCGATCGCCAGGAAGGGCTGCCGGGCGAGCGCGAGATGCGGCTCCAGCGCGGCGCCGCGGCCGTTCGCCATCACGTAATCGCCGGGCTTGCCGCGCGCCTTGGCGATCCGGTCCGGATAGGCGAGGGCGATCAGCGCGCCGACCGACGCGTCCGATGACGGGGCCGGGCGGGAGGCGGCATCGCCGCCGGCCATCCGCGCCCAGCCCGCAGCCATGCGGCGGAGGTCGGTGGCGCGGCCGGAGCGGTCCCGGCGAAAGCGGTCGAGCCGGTCCTCGAGATCGACCGCGTC
>JAQGJZ010000301.1 GCA_028290385.1 Enterovirga sp. | reverse complement strand
GCCGCAGGCGCCGGCGCGGCTGCCTGTCCGGCTGACGTGGGGAAGGACGGCCGAAGCGGCGGCAGCGTCGCGATGGCGGCGACGACGGCCGGGGCGGGCGCCGCCTCGGCCATCAGCTCGGGGCTCGGCGGCGAAGTCGAGGGGCGGAATTCCGCGGGGAGGGGCGTCGCCGCCCCAGTGATCGCGGCCGGAACCTCCGGCGCGCGTGGAGCTTGTGCGAGCTCGGCGGTCTCCTCGACCGGGCGCGCCGGCGGCAGCATGGCGAGCTTGCGCGGGCGCTTCACCTTCGGTGCGGCAGGAGCGGCATCCGCCGGAGCCAGAACGGCCGGATCCTGGATGTCGTCGGCATAGGCGGGGCTGGACAGAGCCAGCCCGAGTGCCGCGCAACCGAGTAGGGCGAAACGAACCATTCACTCACCTTATGGCGTGGGCTGCCACACGTCAGGGCGAAATCGGGCCGGAAAGGGGCACGGCTGCCCTTATCCGGTCGGAGCGGCTGACGAACGGGGTGCTTTTTAGGTGTGGCGTGGCATCTTTGTCACGTGCCGGGTGCCACCCTGTGGACAGAATCAGGCGAACAGGTCGGGCCGGCGGAGGCGCAGGGTCTGCACCAGAATCAGCGTCTTCGCGTCGTCCAGCCGGCCTGCATCCGCCATCGCGGCCAGCTCGGCGAGCGGCATCTCGACCTTTGTGATGTCCTCGTGCTCCTCGGCAAGGCCGCCGCCCGCCTCATGCGGATCCGCGCCGCTGTACACGGCCAGGAACAGGTGGATGCGCTCCGTCGAGATCCCGGCCATGCTCCAGACCGTGCCGAGCTTCTCGGCCGCGCGCAGATGCAGCCCGACCTCCTCGCGCGCTTCCCGGCGGGCGTCCTGCTCGGGATCCGGACCGTCGAGCAGGCCGGCCGGCGCTTCCAGCAGATCCTGCCGGCCTGCCGCATACAGAACGGGCGTGCGGTACTGCCGAACCAGCATCGCGACCCGCCTGTCCGGATCGTAGGGCAGGACGGCTACGGCCTCGCCGTGATCCTCGAGCTCGCGGCGGATCTCCTCGCCCTCGGGCGTCCGCACGGTCGCGACGTAGAAGTTCGACCAGCCCTGATGGCGGGGCTCGAGGGCGGTGATGGCGTAGCTCATCCGGCGCGGCTCCGATCCAGGCTGGTCTGCGCCGGGCGAGCTTGCCCGGCAAGGCCCCGCGGGAGGCGTCGCCATCCCGCAGGGCCGGGCGCGCTCAATCCACCTCGAACTGCCGGGGGTCCCAGCGCGGCTCGGGGTATTGCGGGTCCATGTCTTCGAGCGTCCGGCGCACGATCGAGGCCACGATCGCGTTGCGCGCCCATTTCCTGTCGCTCGGGATGACGTACCAGGGCGCGACCTCGGTCGAGCAGCGGGACAGCACCTGCTCGTAGGCCTGCATGTAATCCGACCACATGCTTCTGTCCGCGAGGTCGCCCGGGTCGAACTTCCAGTGCTTCTGGGGCTCCTCCAGCCTCGCCCGGAGCCGCTCCCCCTGCTCCTCTTTGGAGATGTGGAGCATGAACTTGAGCACCTTGGTCGAGCTCGCGATCAGGTCCTCGAAGGCGTTGATCTGGTTGTAGCGGTGCTCGATCACCTTCGCCGGGGCGAGCTTGCGCACCCGGCCGACCAGCACGTCCTCATATTGCGAGCGGTTGAAGATGCCGATCGTCCCGCGCGGGGGGCACGCCTTGTGCACGCGCCACAGGAAGTCATGCGCCAGCTCAGCCTCGGTCGGCCGGCTGAAGGCCGTGACGGTCACGCCGACGGGGCTCGTGGCCTGGAACACGGCGCGGACCGTGCCGTCCTTGCCGCTCGTATCCATGCCCTGAAGGATGATCAGCAGGGCGTGCTGGCGCTCCGCGAACAGCCGCTCTTGAAGTTCGTCGATCGCGGCCGCGTCTTTTTCCAGCTGCGCCCGGGCGCTGTCCTTGTCGCGCAGGTGGCCGGTGTCGCGCGGATCGATGCTGGACAGGTCGACCTTTGTCCCTGGCTCGACCACGAATTGGTGTCTCGGATCGCTCATTGGCTCCGTTGTCCCTCACGGTTCGCAGCAGCAACGCAGATGGCCCCGTATCGGCTTCCCGTGCGTGAGATCGGGCCCCGTCCGGCTGGCACGGGTTGCGGTCTCCCGCCCGGGGTGGTGTACCGGGCATCGCGTCCGCAGGAACACCCTATGGCATCGATCTCCTCCGTCCTCGTCGCCAACCGTGGCGAGATCGCCTGCAGGATCATTCGGACCGCGAAGCGCCTCGGGCTGCGGACGATCGCGGTCCATTCGGAAGCGGATCGCGACGCGCTCTTCGTCGCGATGGCGGACGAGGCGCACGCCATCGGGCCCGCCGCGCCGCGCGACAGCTACCTGCGGGTCGACCGCATCATCGAGGCCGCGCAGCGCTCCGGCGCGGACGCGATCCACCCCGGCTACGGCTTTCTGTCAGAGCGCGCCGAGTTCGCAGAGGCCTGCGCCGCAGCCGGCATCGTGTTCGTCGGGCCGCCGGCTTCCGCCATCAAGGCGATGGGGCTGAAGGATGCCGCCAAGGCACTCGTCGCGCAGGCAGGGGTGCCGATCGTGCCCGGTTACCACGGCGCGCGGCAGGAGCCCGACTTCCTGCGCCAGAAGGCCTATGAAATCGGCTACCCCGTCCTGATCAAGGCGGTTGCCGGCGGCGGCGGCAAGGGCATGCGCCGCGTCGACAAGCAGCTGGAATTCGAGGCGGCGCTCGAGAGCGCGCAGCGCGAGGCCGCCAACGCCTTCGGCGACCCGCGCGTCCTCGTGGAGAAATACGTCCTGTCGCCCCGGCACATCGAAGTGCAGGTCTTCGCCGATGCGCACGGCAACGTCGTTCACCTGTTCGAGCGCGACTGCTCGCTCCAGCGCCGCCACCAGAAGGTGATCGAGGAGGCGCCGGCGCCGGGCATGACCCCGGAGATGCGGGAGGTCATGGGCCGGGCCGCCGTCGAGGCGGCGCGGGCGGTCGGCTATGTCGGCGCGGGCACGGTCGAGTTCATCGCCGATGCCTCGGCGGGCCTGCGCGCGGACCGCATCTGGTTCATGGA
>JAQGJZ010000547.1 GCA_028290385.1 Enterovirga sp. | reverse complement strand
CATCGCACGGGGTGCGGGGCGTCAGCCCATCGAGCGCCTGCCCTATCCGGTTGATCAGGCGGTCGACTGCCTTGCCGGGACGAAACACCTCGTGGTGATCGGCACGACGCCTCCGGTCGCCTTCTTCGCCTACCCGAACAAGCCGAGCGAATTGCAGCCGGCGGATTGCGCCGTGCAGGTGCTGGCCGACCCGGCCATGGACCAGATCGACGCGCTCGAGCGGCTCGCCGACCTCGTGGGCGCTCCGCGTTCAGCCCCGGTCGCGTCAGGGCGGCGTCCCGATCTGCCGACGGGCTCGCTGAGCCCGGATGCGATCGGGCTGGCGCTCGGCGCGCTGATGCCGGAGGGCGCGATCATCTGCGACGAGTCGATCACAACCGGACGCAACTTCTTTCCGGCGACTCGATTCGCGGCGCCGCATGACTGGCTGCAACTGTCCGGCGGCTCCATCGGGCTCGGGATCCCGATGGCGACCGGCGCCGCGATCGCCTGCCCCGACCGGAAGGTGATCAACCTGCAGGCGGATGGCAGTGGTCTCTACACGGCGCAGGCGCTCTGGACTCAGGCGCGCGAGAATCTCGACGTGTTGACGCTGGTCTGGGCGAATCGGTCCTACGCCATCCTCAAGGCGGAGCTCGCCAATGTCGGCGCGAATCCCGGCCGCAAGGCGCTCGATATGCTCACCCTCGACCAGCCGGCGATCGACTGGGTGAGCCTAGCCAAGGGCTTCGGTGTGGAGGCGCGCCGGGTCGAAGACCTTGATTCTTTCCTGAGCGCATTCCGGGCAGGAATCAGCCGCCGCGGCCCGTTCCTGATCGAAGTCCTGCTCGGCTGAACACGCCCAAACAGCCCTCGCCCGGGGCGAAACCGTCATGTTTCCTTAAGCTTTGGCGGGATTTGGGCGATTCCCGGGCCTCGGTTCGTTGCGATTGTGCAACATAGGTTTCCAAAGCCCCCCGGTTCACCTCCGAACCCTTTCTGATCTGTTGCTCGCTCGGGGCGCCTCGATCATGGTGACTTTGCGGCGGGGGGCACCTCTCTACCGCGACCTGACTGAGCTAGATGCGGGTACCGCAATGGCAGGTCGGGCCACTGGGGATGCGGGAAGCGAGTTCAAGGTCCCACTCGGGGCCGAGGCAAGCGGCCAAACCCCGAGGATCTAACAATTGGAGAGCAGAATGAAGCTCGTTAAGAGCCTTCTCCTCGGGTCTGCAGCAGGTCTCTGCGCGGTAGCCGGGGCACAGGCGGCTGATCTTCCCATGCGGAAGGCAGCGCCGGTTGAGTACGTTCGGGTCTGCACGGCGCACGGCGCAGGCTTTTTCTACATCCCGGGCACGGATACCTGCCTGCGCATCGGTGGTCGGGCTCGCGCCGAGTATCACTTCTCCTCGCAGAACAGCCGCTCCACCAGCTACTCCGGCTATAACGGCCTGGCTCGTGTGAGCTTCGACGCTCGTACGTCGACCGCCTACGGCACGCTCCGCACCTTCGTCCGCCTCGACTTCGCGCACCGCACCGGCGTGCCGCAGCTGAAGTCGGGTTCGGCCGAGCGTCAGGCGAACGCCTTCTTCTCGAACTCGCCGGACGGCTACAACCAGATCCAGAAGTTCGTGAACGTCGATTCTGCCTTCGTGCAGTTCGCCGGGTTCACGGCTGGTCGTGCCAACTCGTTCTTCGACTTCTACACCGGCCAGACCGAGATGATCTCGGGCGGCATGTACTCGACGAACGGCTCGGCCATCAACCTGTTCGCCTATACGGCGACCTTCGGTGGCGGCTTCTCGGCCACGATCTCGGCTGAAGACCCGACCAACCGCCGCATGCCGGTCTTCTATCAGGGCGTCGTTGGCGCGGCGAACGGCGCTGCTGGCGCTGGCGTTCCTCCGGCCTCGCAGCAGGGTGGCGTGAACTTCATCACCTCGGCGACGCCGGTTGCGTTCCTCGGGACCTCCTTCACCGCCGGTGGCGTTCCGGTGACGGCCGTTTCGGTCGACACCACGCAGCGCTTCTTCATGCCCGACTTCGTCGGCGCGCTGCGCTACGACGGCGCCTGGGGTTCGGCTCAGCTCTCCGCGGCCGTTCACGAGATCAAGATCGGTGGTCTCAACCCGGCTGCTGGACCTAACTTCCTCGTCGGAGCTGGCGTTGGTGGTCCCGTGGCCGCTCCGCGGATCCCGGATGCGGCCTACGGTTGGGCCGTTCAGGGTGGCGTGAAGGTCAACCTGCCGATGATCGCTCCCGGTGATCAGCTGTGGCTGCAGGGTGCCTACGCTCAGGGTGCCGGCGCCTACACGGGCGTCACGGGTCCGGGCGGCTGGGACCTTCAGGGTGCCTCGCTCGCGAACAAGTTCACCTACAACCAGAACGACGCGGTCATCGACGGGCGTGGTGGCATTCACCTGACTGAGTTCTTCTCGGTTTCGGGTGCCCTCCTCCACTACTGGAGCCCCGAGTGGCGTTCGGCCGTCTTCGGCAGCTACGGTCAGACCAACTACGATCCGCGCCTGCGGAATGCGAACTTCGGTCCGGCTGGTATCACGTCGACCGTCACTCCTGGCGTGGGCGGTGCTCCGGCGACCGCGGTGACGACGGCGACTGTCGCGGCCACCAACTCCACTCTGATGAGCTGGGATATCATGTACGCAGGCGGCAACCTGATCTGGTCGCCGGTGCGTGATCTCGATATCGGCGTCGAAGTCATCTACCAGCGCGTCAACATGGCCCGTCCGGTCGCGAACCGCGAGAAGCCCGGCACGCTCACCACGTTCGACGACCAGATCTTCGCGCGCTTCCGCGTCCAGCGCGACTTCTAATCCCCGCACCAGCGGCGGATCACGAGCCCCGGCCGAAAGGCCGGGGCTTTTTTTGTTGTCAGGATGATGGGCGGACGCACCAAGATGCGCCGCATTCCTGTTCGAGAGGGTAGGGCGCTCAACGACAGCGGTTCGGCACCCTTCTTTCAGATGCAGTTCGAGGTTCAGCCTTTGCGCGCCGCCCGTGCGCCCGTTCCGAGATCGTCAGCCGCCGGCGGGACGATCCGATGAGACTTCGCCCCGATATCTGGCTCCTCGGCTTGCCCCTTGTGGCGGCCGTGGCGGCGGCCGGGATCTGGCGCGTGGCGCCCGCGATCGAGACGGACCTGCGCCGCGCGATCGAAGCGCAGCAGGCGCGGACGGCCGGAAGCGAGCTCGGCCGCTCAGGCGCACGGGTCGAGGTCGACGGACGAGACCTCTCCGTCACGGCGGATGCCCCGCTTACGGGCGCGGCCCGGAGCGAAGCGGAGCGGCTGGTGGCGAGCATCGCCGGTCTGCGCGGGCCGGCCTATCGCGTGCTGCCGCCCGCATCCGCAGAGCGTTTCGCGTTTGGCGTCACTCGGGATGGTGCGGGCCTGGTCCTCACCGGCCTTGTTCCTCCCGGAGGGTTGAGGGCCGAGCTTCTCGACGAGGCCGCAGGCAGTGGCGCGCCCGTCCGCGATGAACTCCGGTCCGCGCTGGGCGGCCCGGAGGGGTTTGGCGAGGCGGCACGCGTCGTGGTGCGCGCCGCGCGCCGGCTCGATCGCGCAACCGCATCCTTGAGCGACAAGAGCCTTTCGGTCGCCGGCGATGCGCCCGACACGCAAGCGTATCGCGAGGTGATGGGGCTGCTCCGGGCGCTCCCGCCAGGCTACGCGGCGGGCAGGGTCGAGATCCGGCCGCCTTTGGTTCAGCCCTATACCTGGTCGGCGGCCCGGGAGGGCGATGCGATCGTGCTCGGCGGGCACGTTCCGTCCGACGCCGAGCGGGGCGTCCTGCTCGCCTTTGCGCGCTCCGCGAATCCGGCTGCCAGGATCGAGGACCGCATGGACATCGCGCGCGGTCTCGAATCGGGCGTCGATTTCGACGCGGCGAGCAAGCGCGTGCTGTCGGTTCTGGCGCGCCTGGAGAGCGGGCGCGCGGAGTTGAAGGGCCGGGCCCTCGTGCTCGAGGGCACGCTAGCCGCACGGGATCTGCTCGATCAGCTCCGCGGCGAGTTGAGGACGGCGCGGCTGCCGGGAGTCGAACTCGAACGGGCCGAGCTCACGCCCGTGTTGCCGAAACCATACCGGCTGAGTGCCAGGCGCAAGGACGGGCGTGTCCTTCTGGCTGGCTTCCTGCCCGCCGAGGCCGACCGTGCTGCGCTGCGCGACGCCGTTCGCAAGCGTTTCCCTTTCGACGCCGTCGTGGACGATCTCCATCTGGCCGACGGCGCGCCGGAGGGCCTGCTCCCGGCCGCACGCGCGGGACTCGAACACCTCGCCGCCTTGTCGGACGGCGAAGTCGTCATCGAGGATCGCAGGCTTCGGCTGTCCGGAGCGTCCCTGTATCCGGAACAGGGCCGGCGGACGGAGCGTGCGTTCGAGGCGGCGGCACCGCCCGGGTGGACGGCGGCCGCGCAGGTCTTCGTGACCCCGAACAGGCCGCTCGATCCCGGGTTCTGCAGCGATCTCGTGTCCGACGTCGTCGGGCGGGAGCCCTTGCGTTTCGCCCCCGGTGCGGCCGAGCTCACGCCGGCTGCCCGGAAGCTGCTGGACGGAATCGCGGATGTGATGCGTCGATGCGGGACGGCGCGGCTGAACGTTGCCGGGTTGGTCGAGCCCGCCGGGGACGACCCAGCCGCGCGCGAGCTCGCCGGACGGCGGGCTGCGGCCGTGGTGTCGGCGCTCGGCGAGCGCGGCGTGAGTGCCGTGCCGGAGGCGGTGAGGGTCGCGGAAGCGGGCCGAGCCGGCGAGGCCGTCACGTTTGAGGTGCAGCAGCCATGATCGAGGCCGTCCTTCTGCCGCTTTGGCCGGTGCTCGCCGGTGCTTTCGGGCTCGGTCTGCCCTTCGGGGTGCTTGGCTGGCGCGAACAGCCGGCGGATTTTTTTGGCCGGCTCGGCCTTATCCTCGCGGTGCTCGGCCTCGTCGGCGGGGCCGCTCTGGCCGCATCGGGAAGCGTTGCCGGGCGCCCGGGGCTCTGGGCTGAGATCGGCCTGGCCTGCGCCGCCGCCTATGTCGCGGGCTGCGTCCTGGGCAGCCTGGCTCGATCCGTGTTCAACCGGCTCAGGAGCCGACCCGAGCGCGCGGCCCCGGCCGCCTGAGCAAGCGGCTCAGATCGACCCTGGCCGGGCGGCGCTCCCGACCTTGTCCACCCGCGCAACGAAGGACCGGATCGCCGGGATCAGATCGCCCTTGAGCAGTGGCGCATGGCCCTGGTCCGGCACCGTGACGAGGTCGAGGTCCGGGTGGCGCGCCATCATCTCGGCGACCGTCGCGTCGGAAAGAAGATCGGTCAGGGCGCCCCGGATCAGGAGAACCGGAACTCCGCGCAGGGCATCGAACAGGCCCCAGAGGTCGGGGACGGCGCTGTCCGGCCCGATCGGATCGAGCGTGCGCCCTACGGCTGGGTCGTAGGTGAGCACGAGCCGGCCGTCCGCCTCGTCCCAGGTGTTCCTGGCCCAGCTCTGCCAGTCGCGGCCGGTCAGGCTGGGGAATTGCTGGCCGAACAGCCCTTCCAGCATGCCGGCGGCCTCGTTCAGGTCGCGCGGCTGGCCGAGCCGTCCGACATAGCCCTTGATGCGCAGCAGGCCGGGCAGTTCGAGCACCGGGCCGATGTCGTTCAGAACCGCCCCGAGCACCATCGCGGGTTTTGCGGCCGCGAGCCCCATCGTGATGATGCCGCCCCGCGAGGTGCCGACGAAGATCGCGCGCGCAATGCCGAGCTCGGATAGGACGGCGAGAAGGTCCGCGGTCTCGACCGGGACGCTGTAATTGTCCGGGTTGGGATCGTAGCCGGACTTTCCCCGACCGCGATAATCCACCGCGACCACGTGCCGGGGCGGCCCCTCATCGGGGTCGGTGAGCGCCATCGCGAGGTCGTGGAAATCGCCCGAGTGGCGGGCGAGGCCGGGAAGACAGACGACCGGCGGCGCCTCGCCGAGGTCGTCGCCATAGCTTCGGGCGTGCAGCAGCAGGCCGTCCGCCGCCTTTACGCGGATGTCCCGAAAGGATCGCTTGGTCATCGCCCCCGCCTTTCGGGCGACGCTATCGGCCGCTCAGCCGGCCATCAAGGGACGGCGGAGGCGCCGCGCTTCAGGTCGCTCTCCATCAGCAGCGCGCTCTGCTGCCCGAGCCGCCGGCGATAGACCTGGAGGTTCTCCATCACGCGCTGGACGTAGTTCCGCGTTTCCGAGAACGGGATCCGCTCCACCCAGTCGATCGGGTCGACCTCGGGCTTCCGCGGATCGCCATAGGCCTCGATCCACTTCTTCACGTTCCCGGGCCCCGCGTTGTAGGACGCGAAGGTCAGGATGTAGGAGCCCTTCCAGTAATCCATGAGCTCCCCGAGATGCGCGGAGCCGAGCTGGGCGTTGTAGGTCGCGTCGACTAGGCGCGCGAGGTCGAACTCGAGGCCTGCCTTTTTGGCCGTCGCCTTCGCGGTCGCGGGCATGAGCTGCATCAGCCCGCGCGCCCCGACCGGGGACTGCGCCGCCGGCTCGAACATGCTTTCCTGCCGCGCGATGGCATGCACCATGGCGAGCTCGACCCGGTCCCCGACGGGGTCGAACGACGGCACGCCGATGGTCGGGAAAGCGTGCTCGTCCAGCGGCAGCCCGCGCTGCGTGGCGGCCTTGCCGAGCACGAGAAGCGCCCGGGCGTCACGATAGGCGAGCGCGAGGTCCCCGACGGCGTCGACCTCGGCCGTATTGGGCGACCGCCGCGCGACCTCGACGATCAGCGGCACCGCGATCTCGCGCAGGCCGGCCGCATAAAGGGTGGCGACCGCCTGGGCGACGGGGGATTTCGCCGCCTCCTGCCGGGCCGGGCTTTGCGGATCGAGGCCCGACTTCAGGCTGACCTGGGCGAGGCCGAGCTTTCCGCTCGCGAGCTGGCCGTAATAGGTGATCCCTTGCTGGGCCGCCTTGGCATAGAAGTCGAGCGCCAGCGGCTTCTCGCCGGCGGCCTCCGCGGCCCGGCCCTGCCAATAGGCTGCGCGCGCGACGGAGATCGGGGTCGCGGCAATGGCGCCGGCGCGGGAGAAGTGGCGCGAAGCGGTGCGCGGCTCGTTCAGGAAGCGCAGCGCGATCCAGCCGGAGTGGAATTCGGCCTCGATCCGCTTCTCGTTCGCCTCCGCCCCGTGCTGGCTCGCGATGTCGTAGGCCGCCTTCGCCTTACCGGCATCGAGCAGCTTGCGGGCGACCAGCCGCCGCTCGACCCACCATTCGTCCCCGTCCACGAGGATGTCCGGATCGCGCGTCAGGTTCTGCAGAAGCGCCGCGGCCTCCTCGATCTTCTCGGCGCGCCGCAGGAACTGCACGCGGGAGAACAGATACGAGCTGTCCGTCTGCAGCGCGGCCGGAACGGCCTCGAGGAGCTTGCCGGCATTCGTGGCCTTGCCGGCGACCGCAGCCCGGGCCTTGACCAGGGCGTCGTAGCCCGGGCCGGCGTAACCCGCGGAGCGCTTCGCCGCTTCCCAGCTTTCCTTGAAGAGCTGACGCTCCATGCGGAAGCGATGGTCGGCCTGCGTGAGCACCTCGGAGAAGTCGTTGAGGATGCGGCTCTCCAGCTCGCGCCCGAATTCGTCGTTGCGCCACGCTTCCCGGACCAGCGCCGCCGCATCGTCCTTCAGGCCATCGGCCTGAAAGGCCTGGGCCAGCGCGATCTTGCCCGCGGCGCTCTGAGGCCGGCTGCGGGAGAAGAACGCCCGGACGGTCTCGGCCGGGCGCCGCTCGACGACCAGCAGCGTCTCGGCCCGTGTCCGGGCCCAGGTCGCGCCCGGCCAGTCCGGATATTGACGGAGAAAGGAGGAAACCCGGTCGAAGTCGGCCCCGGGGCCGCTGAACCGGACCGCGACCCAGTCGAGCATCGGGCCGAGTCCGCTGTCCACCCGCGCACGGATTCGGTCACCGGCCGGGA
>JAQGJZ010000538.1 GCA_028290385.1 Enterovirga sp. | reverse complement strand
TATCGCAGCCGAGATGCTGCGAAAGGTGGTGGGCGATGCCAACCAGTCCCGGCACGTGTCCTACCGGGGCGGCGCCCAGGCCGTTCTCAGCGTCTCCAAGGGCGAGACGGCCTGGGGGGTCGCTTCGCTCGGTTCCGCGGCCGGGCTGCTCCAGGGCGGAGGGCTGCGGGCGCTCGCCGTGACGGGCGCGAAGCGCTTTTCGAGCTTCCCTGACGTGCCGACCTTCACCGAACGCGGCTTTCCGGAGATGGAGGTCGAAATCTACTATCTGGTGCACGCGCCGGCGCGATTGCCGGGCGGCGTACACGAAACGCTGAGCGGCGCCATTGCGTCCGCGCTGGTGGACGAAACCGTCCGGGCCCGGTTCACGGCGGCCGGCATGCAGGCCTGGACGGGCCCGAACACCCCGGCGACGACCCGTGCCATCGTCCAGGCGGAGCTCAAGCGCTTCAAAGAGGTCTCCCAGCGCACCGGCATCCGCATCTCCGCCTGACGGAGCGAGGCGGGGCTGCGCCGCGCCTCAGCTCCCGGGGTGGTCAGGCGCGCTGACGGATGACGCTGTGGATCGAGTACCGGTCCGCCGGGTAGAGGTTGTGCGAGATCTCGAACGTTGCGCCCGTATGCGCGACGTAGCGGCGCTTCACGAGCAAGGCGGGCCCGTCCGTTTCGGCGTTCAGCACCTTCGCGAGCTGCGACGGAAGGCGTGTCGCCGTGACGTTCTGCTCCACGTATTCCAGTTTGAGCCCGAACTGGTCCAGGACCACCTGGTAGACGGCCCGGTCGCCCTGCCTCACGGCCGCCTTGTCGGGCGCGAAGCGCTCCGGCACCATGACCTCTGACCAGCACAGCGGGGCGAGGTCGTGGCGCGTGGAGCGCAGTCCCGCGATCCTGAACCACCGCTTGTCCTCGATTCCCGCGAACTCGCGGAGGCTGCCGGCCGGGAGCGACGCGAAACCCTCGTGCCGGATATCGAGCACGGTGCTGTTCGCGAAATCGAACAATCCCTTGATGTCGCGCAGGCTGTGCACGTAGGGCGAGACGGGCGTCTGGGACAGCACCACGGTGCCGGTCTTGCGGCGCCGCCCGAGGAGCCCCTGCTCCGTCAGGATCTTCAGCGCCTCCCGGACCGTATGGCGGCCGACGTCGAAGCGCTGCTGCAGCTCAAGCTCGGTGGGGAAGCGCGAGCCGACCGGGTAGGCGCTGGACCGGATCTCGGCGCCGAGCTGATCGGCCAGCCCGACATGCCGTCCCGCAGGCCCTGCCTTCCTGTTCGCGTCGGATGACACTCCGCCTCCCGTCATGGGGGCTCCTTACGAGAGGCCGAGCCCGGCGGATAGTGTTGAGAGGCCGAGGGGCAGACTGCAAGCCGAGGACGCCAACGACAGCCGTTCTCCGCTCGCTTGACTCGTCGCCGAAGTCTATGGTTCGAACAATAACAATTGATCATGGAGCTTCAGAGGGGCGTGGTGCCTGTCAGGCGTGACGCTCCGACCGCACCTGCTCGTCGACGGGGGAGAGGGGCTGCGTCCGGCTCCCCCGACCGGGCATTCTCCCCACGGACGGCCGCCGCCCTTCGCCGGTGCCACGCGGCCGCGACTGGCCCCCGACTCCACCAATGCCCTTCTCAGCACCAACGGAGGCCCGATGACCGATCAGAACCCGAGCCGGGGATCCGCTGTCGTGGCAGCCGAGACGGCGCTGGCCAATATCGAGCGGTGGAACCCCAAGACCAACGCGATGCTGCTCGTCATGGCGGACGAGGCCAGGCGGACCGCAGAAGCGCTCGACGCCATGAGCGCCCGCGGGGGCTGGGGCGGGCTGCTGCACGGGGTCACGATCAGCCTCAAGGACAACATCGATGTCGCCGGCTACCGGACCACGGCGGCCAGCAAGCTCCTGAAGAACAATGTCGCGGCCCGCGACGCCTTCGTGGTCGAGCGCCTGCGGCGCAACGGGGCGATCATCGTCGGCAAGGCCAATCTGCATGAATGGTGTTTTGGGCCGACGAGCCAGAGCCGCCATTTCGGTCCGTGCCGCAATCCCTGGAACGCGGACCACGTGCCCGGCGGTTCGAGCGGTGGCTCCGGCGCCTCGGTCGCGGCCGGCATGTGCATCGGCTCCATCGGCAGCGACACGGCCGGGTCGGTCCGCATGCCAGCCTCGTTCAACGGGGTGGCCGGGCTGCGGCCGACCGCTGGACGCGTCTCGAACCGGGGCTCGATCGAGGTCAGCCCGGCCTACGACACCCTCGGACCGCTGGCCAAGCGGGTCAGCGACGTGGCGCGCATCTTCGCTGCGATCGCGGCCTACGACCCCGAGGACCCGATCTCGGTCGACCGCCCGGGCCACGACGTCCTGTCGCGGTTGAATGAACCCGCGGGCGGAATGCGCATCGGGTTTCTGCGCCGGTGGTCGCTGGAGGGGGTCGACGGGGAGGTCGGGGCGGCGGTCGAGGCCGCGCTCGCGGCCTATCGGGCGCTCGGCGTCGAGATCGTCGAGATCGACCTCGGCGACATCGAGCGTTCGTTCGAGCTGTTCGGGCGCACGGTCTGCATGGCCGACGGCTACCACACCCACAAGGAGCGGATGGCGGCCCACCCCGAGGATTATGGCGAGGACGTCTTCTCCCGGCTGCTGATCGGGGCGCGCGTCACCGGCGAGCAATATGCGGAGGGGCTGCGCTGGGCGGAGCGCTTCCGGCTGCGGCTCCGCACCGCGTTCCGCCACGTGGACGCGATCCTGACGCCGACGACGCCGGTGCCGGCTCCTCGGGCGGACATCGACTTCGCCCAGGCGATCCGCGATCTACCCCGCTTCGTCTGCGCTGCGCCGAGTGTCGGCGTCCCGGCGCTGTCCGTCCCGTGCGGGTTCTCCGCGGCCGGACTTCCGCTCAGCTTCCAGCTCACGGCGCCCTGGTTCGGGGAAGAAACCCTGTTCCGGCTCGGCCACGCCTATCAGGGCGTAACCGATCATCACCTGAGGACGCCAGCACCGCCCGGTGCCGAGGTGGACAAAAATTCGAACAAATCCCCCCAGCTCAACTTGGAAGCGGTTGTTGCCAAGCTCGGCGGGCGTTAAGCACGGACAAAATGCCCGGGGATTGACCCTGCGGCGGTGCAGAAACTGCATTCAAAAGGGAAAAGGGAACGCCATGAGGAGAGGTCTGCTGGCCGCCGTAGCGCTCGCCGGTTTGCTGCAATGGGGCGCAGCCGCCCCCGGGCTCGCTCAGGCGCCCCTGCAAAAGATCCGAATCGGTGTCATGACCGACATGGCCGGGCCGGCCTCGGACGCGACCGGACCCGGCGCCGTGATCGCGGCGCAGCTTGCGGCCGAGGATTTCGGCAAGTCGATCCTCGGCGACGTTGCGGTCGAGATCGTGCAGGCCGACCATCAGAACAAGCCCGACATTGCCGCGGCGATCGCGCGCCGCTGGCTCGATACCGAGGGCGTCAACGTCATTGTCGAGGTGACCAACTCCTCGGCGGCGCTCGCCGTGAACGAGGTGGTCCGCAACAACAAGAAGGCGGTGTTCCTGCCGTCCGGTGCCGGCACGACCGAGCTCACCGGCGCGAAATGCTCGGCAAACACCATCCACTGGACCTATGACACCTATGCGGTGGGCACGGCGACCGCGAAGGCCGTGACCCGTCGCGGTGGCAAGCGCTGGTTCCTGATCACGGCCGATTACGCGTTCGGCCACTCGCTCGAGGCCGACGCCATCCGCACGGTGAAGGCCGAGGGCGGCCAGATCGTCGGCACCTTGCGGCACCCCTATGCGGTCGCCGACATGTCGTCCTTCGTGCTGCAGGCCCAGCAGAGCGGAGCGGAGATCATCGGCCTCGCCAACTCGGTCGTCGACACGGTCAACGTGGTGAAGGAGGCCCGCAACTTCGGCGTCGTCGATGGCGGCCAGAAGCTTGCGGCGTTGATCATGCTGATCACCGACGTGCATGCGCTCGGGCTCGAGGCCGCCAAGGGCCTCCAGCTCACCGCCTCCTTCTATGGGGACATGAACGACAAGACGCGAGCCTTCTCGGACAAATTTGCCGCCCGCTTCAACGGCCGCCGTCCGACCATGCTCCAGGCCGGCGTCTATTCCTCGCTCGTGCATTACATGAAGGGCGTGAAGGCGCTCGGCAGCACGGACGGCGAAGCCGTCGTCGCCAAGATGAAGGAGATGCCGACCGACGATCCCTTGTTCGGCCAGGGCAAGATCCGGCCGGACGGCCGCAAGATCCACAACATGTACCTGTTCGAGGTGAAGTCGCCGGCCGAGTCGAAGGCGCCGTGGGACTATTACAAGCTCGTCGAAACCATCCAGGGCGACGAGGCCTTCCGGCCGATGGCCGACGGCAACTGCCCGCTCGTCAAAGGCTGACGGCCCGCCCATGGTGCGCTTGGCCCAGGACGCCCTGGAGCGGAGCCTCTCGGCAATCGAGCGGCTCAATCCGCAGCTCAACGCCCTGGTCGCCATCGACGAGGGCGGCGCCAGGGCGGCGGCGGAGCGTCTCGACGCGACCGCGGCCGCGGGCGATTGGGCCGGCCTCCTGCACGGCCTCGTCGTCACCGTAAAGGACACGATCGACGTCGCCGGCCTGCCGACGACGAACGGCAATCCCGGATTCTTCAACGACGTCGCAGAACAGGATGCCGAGATCGTCCGCCGGCTCAGGGCGGCCGGCGCTGTCATCTTGGCCAAGGCGAACCTGCACGAGTTCGCCTTCGGCGCGACCACCCAGAACCCCCATCTCGGCGCCTGTCGGAACCCGTGGGACCCCGCCGTCATCCCGGGCGGGTCCAGCGGCGGCTCCGGGGCCGCCGTGGCGAGCGGAATGGGCGCTGTGTCGATCGGCTCCGACACGGGCGGCTCGGTGCGCATCCCGGCGGCCTTGAACGGGGTCAGCGGCCTGCGACCGACCTTTGGGCGCATCTCGAGCCACGGCTCCCTTCCACTCTCGCCGGAGTTCGACACCAACGGCCCGCTGGCGCGGCGGGTGACCGATCTCGCCCGCGTCTTCGCGGCCGTCGCCGGCTACGACGACAAGGACCCGCATTCCGTCGACAGGCCGGTGGAGAATGTCCTGCCCACGCTGCGGGACGGGGTCGCCGGCATCCGCATCGGGATCCCACGCAAGTTCTTCTTCGAGGAGCTGAGCGACGGCATCGATACGCTGCTCGAGGCCGCGCTTCGCGACTGGGAGCGCTGTGGCGCCACACTCGTCGAGATCGAGGTCCCGGAGATCGAAGCGGCGCAAGAGCATACCGCCTACGTCATTGCGGCCGCCGACGCGGCCTCCTTCCACCAGCAACGGCGCGAAACCGCCCCCGAGAAATTAGGCGCGGACGTGCGCCATCGGCTGGAGATCGGATTGTCCGTCAGCGGCATGCGCTACGCCGAGGCGCTGCGCTGGCGCACCCGGTGGCGTGACGGTCTGCGCCGGCTCTTTCGGTCGGTGGATCTGATCGTCGCGCCGACCGCGCCTGTGGTGGCACCGCGCATCGACGACGACACGGCGCTGGCCGCGCTCAGTCGCCTGAGCCGCTTCACCTATTGCTTTTCCGCGGGCGCGGTGCCCGTGCTGGCCCTGCCTTGCGGTTTTGGGCGGGGCGGCCTGCCCGCCGGCATGCAGCTGATCGGGCCATGGTTCGCCGAGGGGCTGCTGTTCCGGGCCGGGGTGGCGTATCAGGAGCGCACCGGCTGGCACCTGGAGCAACCGGCGCTCTGCCGAGCCTGAGCGCCGGCGCCAGAACAACAAGCGCCGCAGGCGCGAGGGGGCGGGATGGGAAGCAGGGAAAGCAACTACGCCGGCGTGTTCGACCACCGGCTCGGTTTCGGCGAGCGGCCGGCCGTCGTGGTGGTCGACTTCATCCTCGCCTACACGACGCCTGGCTCGCCCTTCTTCGCGGAGGGGGTCGTCAGCGCCGTGCGGGAATCCGTCGGTCTTCTGGCGGCCGCCCGCAAGGCCCGGGTCCCGGTCGTGTACACCAAGGTCCTTTATCACCCGTCCGGCTGCGATGGCGGTGTGTTCCTGAAAAAGGCGCCGTCCTTGCGCCGGCTGGTGGCCGGCGAGCCCCTGGCCGAGATCGACCCGACGATCGCCCCGACCGCCGACGAGCTCGTCATCGTCAAGCAATACCCAAGTTGCTTCTTCGGAACGTCGCTCGCGGCCACGCTGGCGACCCAAAGAATCGACACGATGGTGCTGATCGGCTGCTCGACGAGCGGCTGCATCCGCGCCAGCGCCGTCGACGGCGTCCAGCATGGCTTCCACGTCATCGTGCCGCGGGAATGCGTGGGCGACCGGCACGACGGCCCGCACGATGCCAACCTGTTCGACATCGACGCGAAGTACGGCGACGTGCTGCCGAAGCGCGAGGTGATCAGCTACCTGGACAACCGCGCAAGCGCGGGTTCCGCGCAGCCGGCCTGAAGGTCCGGCCTGACCGTTCATGGCTCGTGCCCGTGCGGCGGGTGCGGTGATGCGTGCCGGGCCAGAAGCCCGCTGAGTCCCAGATGCCAGGATCAGCGACCGGGACGCTGGCCGAGGACTTGCCAGGTCTTGCCCGTCGCCGTCGGCTCACAGGCGACCCGGAGATACTGACGACAGCCGGCCCGACGTCTTCGACAGCGCCGCGAAAGCGGACGCGAGTAGGGACGACGTTGGGCCGGTCTTGCGGTGCTGAGGGGCAAAGCTAATCCACGACTACTCCGCTGGATTTGATCGGCGCTGCCCATTTCTCAATTTCGCTCTTCACGAAGCGGGCGAGATACTCGGGGGTGGTCCGGTCCTCACTCACGATGGAAGCGCCTAAGCCTTCCAGTCGGTTGCGGACGGCGGGGTCCTTCAGGGCATCAAGCGTCGCACCGCGCAGCTTCTGCACGATCGCGTCCGGCGTGCCTTTGGGCAGGAACAAGGCGTTCCATGTGTAGGCGACGAACCCTTCAAGGCCCTGTTCATCGGCCGTCGGCAGGTCAGGCAGCACTGGCGAGCGGGTCAGGGCGAGGGTCGCGAGTGCCTTCACGGTTCCGCCCTGCACCTGCGGTGCGCCTGTCGAGACGATCTCGCACATGAAGTCTAGCCGGCCACTCTGGAGATCGGTCATGGCTACCGCGGAGCCGCGGTAGGGCACGTGCTGGACGTTGGTGCCCATGGCGGTATTGAGGAGAAGGCAGCCAAGATGCACGGCCGAGCCATTGCCCGCCGAGCCGAAATTCATCTTGCTCTGGTTCGCCTTCGCGTAGGCGATGAACTCCTGGAGGTTGTTCGCGGGCAGATCCTTTCGGGTGATAAGGATCTGCGGCACCTCCGCCATCAAAGCGACCGGCATGAAGTCATTCACCGCGTCGTAGAGCGGCCTCTTGTAGAGGGTCTGATTAACGGCGTGGGTGCCGACCGTCCCCAACAAGAAGGTGTAGCCGTCCGGCTTCGCCTGAACCACGCGCTGTCCGCCCGTCATCCCGCCGGCCCCGCCGACATTTTCGACCACCACTTGCTGACCCAGGGACTGGCTCATGCGCTCGGCCATCACGCGGCCGAGAACATCCGTCGGCCCTCCGGCCGCGAACGGGATGATCATGGTCAGCGGCCGCGTCGGCCAATCCTGAGCCCCGGCCCCGGTCGACAAGGAGGTGACGAGCACCAATGCCGCAATCAGGCGTGTAAACATTGTTCCCCCGACGCTTCTTCCCTAACCAGGGAGTTTCCGCCGCCTGGGACAGAATGGGAAGGCTTGGGGGACTGCAATGGCATCGACGAAGGTAGGGATCGCAGGCCTCGGGGCGATCGGGCGCGCGCTCGCGACCCGCATCGCAGCTGGGGAGGTGCCGGGCCTGGTGCTGGGCGCCGTTGCCTCGGGCCGTTCCGATGCTGCAAGAACCTGGCTGGCCGACCAGGCAATCGACTGCCCCGTCATCCAGCTCCGCGAGTTCCCGGCTCATGTCGATCTCGTGGTCGAATGCGCGCCCGCTGCAGTGCTGCCAGAGATCTGTCGGCCGATGCTGGAGGAGGGGCGGCGGGCCATGGTCTTGAGCTGCGGGGCGCTGCTGCGGCATCCCGATTTGATCGAGCTTGCGCGCGATCGTGGTGGTCAGATCATCGTCCCGACCGGCGCCCTGCTCGGCCTGGATGCGGTGGTTGCAGCAGCCGAGGGTGTGATCCACTCTGTGCGCATGAAGACCCGTAAGCCTCCGAATGGGCTAGCCGGGGCACCATACCTGGAGATGAATGGCATCTCGGTCCAGGGCCTATCCGAGCCAAAGCTCGTGTTCGTGGGCACCGCGCGAGAGGCCGCACGGGGCTTCCCGGCGAACGTCAACGTGGCGGCGGCGTTATCGCTCGCCGGGATCGGGCCGGATCGGACCACGATCGAGATCTGGGCTGACCCCGGTGTGAGCCGCAACTGTCACTCGATCGAGGTTGACGCCGATTCCGCCCGCTTCACGATGTCGATCGAAAATATACCCTCCGAGAACCCGAAGACGGGCCGGATCACCGCGCTCTCGGTCCTCGCCGCTCTTCGCAAGCTGCACGCACCCTTGCGGGTCGGGACCTAACGGAGCTCGTCTCTCGGGTGTCTTGCTTGGATCTCGGGATCGCCCTCACGTCCGGGGGGCGCCAAGCGCGGGAGTCGGGTTGCTGCCCGGTCGCGGACGGAGCTGGCGCTGTGCGTCGAGGCCGCTGGCCGTAGCTGAATCGGTGCCGCCCCGGCACGAGCCGGCAGGCGACGAGCTTCCTAAAGTTCTCAGGCTCGGCAGAAAGCGGCGGCGGGCAGATTCGGCTTCCGCTACCGGGAGCGCCCACAGGAGGCGACGCTGCTCCAGAGCGACCGAGATTGGTTGTTTCGTTGACGCAAGGGCCGAAGAAGCCAACCAACTGCCGCACAAGTGATTCAAAACCTTGGTGGGCCCGGCAGGACTCGAACCTGCAACCAGACCGTTATGAGCGGCCGGCTCTAACCATTGAGCTACAGGCCCAGGCTCACTGGATCTAGGCGAAATGCGGGGTGCGGTCCACCCTTGCGGTGTGCGGGTCGGCGAGAGGCAGGCATGGGGAGCCCCCGCCGGGCGAGGGCGCGCTGCCTGGGGGCTGCGTGCCGAACGCGTTCGCCCCGCGAGGGGGCGCAATCGGCCGACCGTCCCGGGCCTGGCGCGGCGGCGCGGCGGCGCTGGCCCGAGGTTCAGCCTGTTCGGGGGCGGGGGGCCCGCTCAGCTGCAGCGGATCATGGTGTTTGGCGAGAGCGGGGTGTCGCCGGTCGGCTCGAAGGTGCCCGTTTCCGGGTTCCGCACGAGCAGCTTTCCGCTCGAAACGCCGAAA
This sequence comes from Enterovirga sp., assembly GCA_028290385.1. Lineage (GTDB taxonomy): Bacteria > Pseudomonadota > Alphaproteobacteria > Rhizobiales > Beijerinckiaceae > Enterovirga. The sequence goes on along the minus strand of JAQGJZ010000538.1, from coordinate 1,507 downwards.
TAGGCGCCATGGAGCTGGAGCTTGCCGCGCTCCACCAGGATGCGCACGCAGGGAAACGTCATCAGGTTGCGCAAGCTGAGCTCGACGGAGGCGAATTCGAGCCGCCGGAGGTAGTCCGTCCGGTTCTCCGGCTCCGCCGGGGGCGGTCCCAGGCTCTCGGCGGCGGGCGCGATCTGCGACATCCAGCGCCCGATGAAGTCGCCGGGCGAGAGCGGCTCCTGCTCATCCGCGAAGGCCCTGATGCCGCCGCACAGCGCATGGCCGAGCACCACGATGTGCTTGACGCGCAGCGCCTGCACGCCGAACTCGAGCGCCGCGCTGGTGCCGTGCTGGGTCAGCGAATCCGGCTCGTAAGGCGGCACGATGTTGGCGACGTTGCGCACCACCAGGAGCTCACCCGGCGCGGCATCGAAGATGACCTCGGGCGACACCCGCGAATCGACGCAGCCGACGACCAGGATCTCCGGTCGCTGCCCCTGTTGGGCCAGCATCTCGTAGCGCGAGCGCTCGCTCGCGAAGCGCCTGTCGAGAAAGGCGCGGTAGCCGTTCGTGAGCCGTTCCGGAAACATGCCGTCCCCATCGCCCAACCGGGCCCGCCATGCAATCCGCTGGCCGGCCCGGCGGCGACGCGCCGCGGGGTTTTAGTCGAAGCTGGCCTCCCCGTCCGCCTGGAGCGAGGCCGCGATCGGGGGCGGATGGTCGAAGATCTGTGCGCCCGCCTGCAGAAAGCGCATCGGATCGACGGCGCTGCCGTTGATCCGGGTCTCGTAGTGGAGGTGCGGACCCGTCGAGCGGCCCGTCGAGCCGAGGAGCCCGACCACGGTTCCGGCCGCCACCGACTGGCCCGCCGCCACGCTGAACCCCGACAGGTGGGCGTAGCGGGTGACGATGCCGCCACCGTGCTCGATCTCGACCAGGTTGCCGTAGCCGCCGGACACATCCGCCGTGACCACGCGCCCCGCCGCGGCCGCCTTGACGGGGGTGCCGAGCGCGCCGCGGAAATCGATGCCCGCATGCGTCGCCGCGGCGCCCGTGAAGGGATCCTTCCGTGTGCCGAAATTGCTCGTCGGCGTGGTCTCCGCATCCACGGGAGGGCGGACCGGGACGAGTTCGACGAGGCCGCGCCACCGTTCGAGCTGCCCGAGGCTCGCCTCCGTCTCGGCCAGCCGGGTCTGGAACGCGTCGAGGGAGGCGACCCGGCCTGCCGGGCGCCGGCCCTTCGCGTCCGCAGCGGGCTCGGGCTGGACCGACAGGCCGAGCGTCGCGAGCGAGGCACGGATCAGCGCGGTCCCGTTCTGCGCCCCGGCGGCGAGCGCGCCGAGATACCGGATCTGGGAGCCACCGAGCCGGTTCATGGAGGCTTCCAGGCGTGAAAACTGCTCCCGCAGCGGCAAAACCTCGATGCCCTGCAGAGCGCGAGCGCCGGCGGGGCCCAGCGGCGGGGAGGGAGTGGCGGGCTCGAGCGAGGTGCGCGGGCCGAGGCTGGCCGGGGCCGGCTCGTTCGGTG
>JAQGJZ010000530.1 GCA_028290385.1 Enterovirga sp. | reverse complement strand
GCACCGTGCCGAACGCGAGCAGCCCCGTGTTCAGGGCCGGGGAGCCGTGGAGATTGCCGACCACGACCAGCCCGCCCGCGATCGTGTAGAGCGCAAACAGCAGCAGGATGAACGGCATGTACTCGGTCAGGAGCACATGCAGCACGACGTCGGCGGTCGGCGCGACGCCGCGCGTCAGGGCCATCGGCACGAGCACGAGCAGCGCCCAGAACGCCGCCAGGGCGCCCATGTGGCGGTCCCAGAACCGATGCGCGATCTGCGGCAGGATGGCGATGGAGAGCAGGATGCCGACAAAGGGCAGCGCCCAGGCAAAGCCGAGCGTGCGCCCATCGATCGCCTCGGCCGCCTGAGCCGGCACCGCAAAAAAGGCGCCGATCGCCAGCGCCGACGCCGCCCGAACTGTCACTCGCATCCGCCGAAACCCGCCTTGCCGTTGTCCGCCTGTAGGCGGCATCGGGGGTCCGTTCAACACGCCTTTGGCGGGGCTCGCGCTCGCCGCCCGGTGCCGCTACGCTTCCCCCAAAGCCCCGGGAGGACCCATGAACCAGATCGACCTGCACGGTCACGTGGCCATCGTCACCGGCGGCGCCCAAGGGATCGGGCAGGCGGTTGTCGAGCGCTTCGCGGCAAGCGGCGCCACCGTCGAGATCTGGGATCTCGACTTCGACCTCGCGGAGGAAACCGCCGAGGCGACCGGCGGCGACGTTATCGCCCGCGCGGTCGACGTGACGGATCCCGCCAACGTGGCGGAGGCCGCCCGGGCCGCCGAGGCCGCGCATGGGCCGATCGACATCCTGGTCACGTCGGCCGGGATCGCGGGCCCGAACGTGAAGACCTGGGAGTATCCGCTCGCCGATTGGTCGCGCATCATGCGCCTCAACCTCGACGGCACGTTTCATTGCTGCCGCGCGGTGGTGCCCTCGATGATCGCCCAGGGCTACGGCCGCATCGTCGCCATCGCGTCGATCGCCGGCAAGGAAGGCAACCCGAACGCCTCGGCCTATTCCGCCTCGAAGGCGGGGGTCATCGCGCTCACCAAGTCGCTCGGGAAGGAGCTCGCCGGCCACGACATCGCGGTGAACTGCATCACGCCCGCGGCCGCCCGCACCCGCATCTTCGACCAGATGACGCAGGAGCATATCGACTTCATGCTCGCCAAGATCCCGCGCGGCCGCTTTGTCGAGACGCGGGAGATCGCCGCCATGGTGGCCTGGCTCGCCTCGGCCGAGAACTCGTTCACGACCGGCGCCGTGTTCGACCTCTCCGGCGGCCGCGCGACCTACTAGGGCGGGCATGTCGCGAACCGGTCAGATCTTCATCGGGCTCGTCTGGCTGGCCGGCCTGGCCACGGGCATCGTGCTCGCCCATGCGCCGCAGTTGCTGCCGCTGCCGACGCCGGCGATCTTTGTCCCGCTCGCCGCCGGCCTGCTGCTCGACCTGGCGCTCCGCTCGGGCAGCTTGGCGGACCGCATGGCGCCGCTCGACATGTCGGAGCGCGGCGCCGGCGTGATCGGCGGCGCCCTGATCGCGATCGGGGCGAGCGCGCTGCTCGCCCCGGCCTAGAGCCTCACTTCACCAGCGGGCAGCCGCCTTCGGCCAGCGGCCGGAACGCCTGCTCGGCCGGAATGGTGGCGACCAGCTCGTAAAGGTCCCACCGGCCCTTGGACTGCTCCGGGGTCTTCACCTTGAACACGTACATCTCGTGCACGGCCCGTCCGTCCGGGCGGATCGTCACCGTGCCGAACAGCTCGTCCTGGATGGGCGCCTTGCGCATCTGCTCGACGACCCTGTCGCCCTCGATCGTGTTCGCGGCCTTGGCGGCGCGCAGATAGGCCAGGGCCGCGGAATAGACGCCGGCATGATTGATGGCCGGCATGCGCCCGCCCATCCGCTCGGCCCAGCGCTGCGACCAGGCGCGGCTCTTGTCGTTCAGGTCCCAATAGAAGGGCTCGGACAGGACGAGGCCCTGCGCCGTCTTGAGGCCGATCGCCTCGATGTCCGGCATCTGCAGGAACAGGCCCGCGATGGTCATCCCGCCGCTGCCCGTGAGGCCGAATTCCGCCGCCTGCTTCACGGCGTTGATCGCGTCCGTCCCGGTCTCGGCCAGGCCGAGGACCTTCGCGCCGGATCCCTGCGCCTGGAGCAGGTAGGACGAGAAGTCCGACGTGCCGAGCGGGTGCTTCACCGAGCCGAGCACCTTGCCGCCGGCCTTGGTGATGGCCGCGGTCGCGTCACGCTCGAGCGCCTGGCCGAGCGCGTATTCGAAGGAGATGAAGTACCAGCTCGCGCCGCCGGCCTTGGCGATCGCCGTCCCGGTCGCGTTGCCGAGCGCCCAGGTGTCCAGGTTCCACTGAACCGTCGTCTTCTTGCAGGCCTTGCCCGTCATGTCCGACGTGGCGGTCGAGGAGGCGAGCGTCGCGCGGTTCTTGTCGTCCAGGAGCGAGCTGATCGCGAGGCCGACCGCGGAATTCGGCAGGTCCACGATTGCCGAGACCTTGTTCTGGTCGATCCATTGCCGGGCGATCGAGGAGCCGACATCGGGCTTGTTCTGGTGGTCGGCCGACAGGATCTCGACCTTGAGCTCCCCGGCTTCCTTGGCAAAATCCTCGGCCGCCAGCTTGGCCGCGACGACGGAGCCCTCGCCGGCCTGCGTGGCGAAGGGCCCCGACATGTCGGTCAGCACCCCGATCCGCAGCGTGTTGTCGGGAATTTGGGCGTGGGCCGCGCCGGCCAGGAGGCAGGCAGCGGCGGCAAAGGCAAGACGGCGTCTCATGGGCTCTCCCGAACGGTGTTGGTGTTGTGCAGCATCACAGAATTGCCCGCAACGTGCTGCCCGGATGAGGGTTGGCGTCGCGGGTGGGGCGGGATCGCGGCAGACGAGCCGGAGAACGGCCGAGGTCCCGGCGCTCCGACGGTGTCGCGTATGACGGAAATTGCTTGTCTTTGCCCGCGAGCGGTGGCGCTGTTGCGGGCGATACTGGAAGCGCAGGCCCGTGGCTCATCCAGAGGACTCGCTCGCGCGTCGAATCCTGGTCGGGATTTCGGGTCAGGCGCTCGTGCGCGTCGCGAGCGCGCTCTCCACCGTGGCGCTCGTCCCGATCCTGATCGGCGCCTGGGGCGTGCAGGGCTACGGCGAGTGGGTCGCGCTGGTCGCGCTCATCTCGTATGCGTCCTACGCCAATTTCGGCGTCGTCACGATCGGCGGCAACGAGGTCGTGATGGGCATGGGCGCGGGGGACCCGGCCCGCGCCAAGCGCTCGTTCCGCAACGCCCTCGCGTTCAGCCATCTGGTGGTCGTACCGACGCTGCTGGCGGCGGCCTGTGCGGCGAGCGTCGTCCCGTTCGGGCGCATCCTCAACCTCGCGCAGGTGTCGGACGCGGAGGCGAGGCTCATCGCCTGGCTCGCGCTCGCGCAGGTCGCGGTCACCACCTATCGCGGGCTCGGCGCCTTTGTCCTGAACGCGCATGGACGCTACGCGGTCACTTACACGACGGAGGGCTGCGTCCGGCTGCTGGAGCTCGGGAGCGTCGCGACCGCGGTGGTGTGGTTCGGCGCCCGCCAGACCGGCCTCGCGGCGACGCTCGCCCTGTTCAGCCTGATCGAGCTTGTCGCGTTCGTCCTGCTCGTCAGGCGCATCGCGGATTGGAGCTTCTGGCACATGGGGCCGCTCGACCGCGGCTGGGTCAGAAGCCTCCTTCGGCCGGGCTTCGGCTTCTTTCTGGCCAACCTGAGCAGCCAGAACATCCTTCTGCAGGGGCCCCGGATCGCGCTGGCCATCGTGAGCGGCGGCAGCGCCGTCGCGCTGTACAACGTGTACGGCATCGTCCTGCGGCTGGCGGACCAGATCGTGCTGCTGATCTCGGCCCCGCTCGAGGTCGAGGTCGTGCAGGCCTGGCACCAGGGCGAGAAGGGGCGGGCCTACCGCCTCATCATCCTCGGCACGCAGGTGTCCGTGCTGGTGCTGATCGCGTGCGGGGTCGCCCTGCTCGCCAGCGGCCCCTGGTTCTTCCCCGTCTGGACCGCCGGGCGGATCGCCTTCGACATCGGCCTTCTCTGGCTGTTCCTGGCGATCGCGCTCGCCGCCCAGTTCGGGCGCATCGCGTCGCAGACCCTGACCGCCGCGAACCGGATCTTCGAGGTGTCGGTCCTGATGCTGCCGCTCTCGCTCGTGGCCGTGGGGCTCGGGACGATCCTGGCCGCGATGCTCGGCGTGCAGGGAATGGCGCTCGGGATCGTGGCCGGGGAGGTCCTTCTGTCCCTCCTGATGCTGCGAGCCATCCGGGCCTGGACCGGCGAGCCCGGGGCAGCCCCGCTCCGGGACCTGTTTCGCCCCGGCGACCTGAAGCTGCTCGCGGCGGCGGTCCCGCACCGCCTGCTCCGCCGGCGCCGGCCCTGAACAGGCCTACGGCGCGGAGCGGGCGACGGCGCCCGGCGAGATCGCGGCGTCGATCATCCTGGCCAGGATGCGCTCGTTGAAGCGGCCGTTGCGCAGGGCCCGCGCGCGGCCGGCCCGCGCGATCCTGTCGAGATCAGCCGGGAATGCCAGCAGCTCGCGGCACCGCGCGGCGCATTCCGCCGGGCTGGACCAGAAGACGGCCTCCTCCCCCTCCCGGTAGAGGGCGAGATGCTCTGCCGTCCGCTCGCCGCACAGGAGCGTGCCGACCGCCGGGATCTCCATCGAGCGCGTGGTGTGCAGATCCTCGTTCTCGGCCGACAGGAGCGCGAGGGCGATCTTCGCCGACGCGATCGCGGCCACGTAGCGGCCGTCGTCCAGATAGCCCTCGCGCAGGTTCGGGCGGAGCAGCGCCCGCTCCCGCGCCTTGTGCCATGACGGGCCGAAGATCGTGACCGGCAGCCCCTCGCCGAGGAGCGCGCGGAAGAACGGGCCACGCTCCTTCATCCAGGTCCCGACAAAGACGACGTCCAGCGTTTTGGCGGCGGCCGGCTCGGGCGGCCGGTGAACCACCTCGTCCGCCGCAAAGGACACGAGAAGCACGTCGCGCGCGCCCTGGGCATAGGCCGGCGCGACGCTGGATTGCCTGGGCGTGACGATCAGGTCGTAGCGCGGCACCGAGGCGAGGAAGATCCGCCATTTCTGCCCGTCGCAGCCGACATAGGGGTTGTCCGGGTTGTAGTTGATGACGCGGCGGCACGACGCCTTGAGCTGATCCACATGCTCCGGGCCGAGCAGATCGCCACCATCCACGATGGCGAGGTCGTAGCGGCGCATGCCGAGGCACCGCCGGATCCAGCCGGCCGTCAGGCGGGACACGCCGAACGCCCCGGTATGGACGACCCAGCGCGACGTCAGCGCCCCGCCGAGCGCAGGATGGCGCGGATCGAGCAGGTCGGCCGCGTGGCCCAGCCTCCTGAGAGCGTCCAGGCGGTGCAGGGACGTACCGGACGCGGGCCCGACATACAGGATGTGCATGTCGCGGCTCTCCTCCCGGTCTGCCGATGATCTCGCGCGACGAACGGCGCCGAGGCTCAAACCGCAAAAGACCTTGCCAAGTCGTACCAGCCTCCGCAACACTCACGGGCGAGATGGCCGCCAAAGACACGACAGAACATTCTGTGTTGCTCAAGGTGAGCGATCCAGATGCCGACGCGTGGAACCAGCTTGCAGCGCGGTTCAAGGATTTCAACCTTCTCCAGACCTGGGAGTGGGGCGAGATGAAGGTTCGGACCGCGCCCTGGACGGTGGAGCGGCTACACTTCATCCATGACGGGCGGCCCGTCGGGATCGCCCAGGTTCTTCTCCGGCAGCTGCCGCTTCTTGGCGGCATGGCCTGGGTGAACCGCGGACCTTTGTGGGACCTCGGGGAAGGCCACGCTTTCGTTCCAGAGATCTTCACCGAACTGCATCGCCGCTACAGCGTCGAGCGTGGCCTGTATCTCAGGCTCGCTCCGACGCTGCCCGATGAGCAGCTGCCCGCCGTTCTGCGCGGGAATGGCGCCTTCTCCCGGGTCGCCGCCATCGGGCACCAGGGCGGCCGCCTCGATCTGACCCGACCGGTGGACACGCTGCGAGCCGGCCTGCGGCAGAACTGGCGCAGGTTTTTGGTGAAAGCCGAGCGCCTCGGCACGGAGGTGCGCGCGTGCCACGGCGAGGCGGCGTTTGGGCGCTTTCTGGCCGCCTATGGCACCATTCTCGACCACTCGACCTACCGCAAATCCACCACGCCCACGGTCCTCGAGGAGTACCAGCGCCAGCTCGGGCCCGACAGAAAGATGATCGTCTTTGAAGCATCGGCCGAGGGTCGGCCGGTCAGCTGGGTGGTGATCGCGACCTATGGCAGGACCGGAGAGTACTTGGCTGCCGCCTCCCTGCCCGAAGGCAGACGGTTGAATTGCGGCCAGCTGCTGACCTGGGCCGCGATGATGCACCTAAAGGAGCGGGGCTTCGAGGTGCTCGACATGGGCGGGTTCGATCCGCAGGACGAAGCCTCCGGGGTGAGCCATTTCAAGCGTGGCACCAACGCCGTGCCGTACCGGCTGTGCACGGAGATCGACGCGCATACGAGCACCTTGCGGCGCATCCTGATCCGGCGCGCCATCCAGCTCGGCCGCGTGCCCGTAAAACTCCCGCTGCCCCGCATCAGCCTGCGGGGCAGATCGGCCGCCCGCCTCGGGGCCACCCTGCTCGCCCTGAGCGCCTGAGGCCCAGCTCCGTCCTCGCCTGCGCGGTTCCGCCACGCCGATCGGGCGGCACGGTAAGGCTTTCGTAAATGGGCGTGGTTAGCCTTTCCTGAAACAACAGTTGCGGAAAGGTGCCATGATCCCAGAGACCTGGTTCCGAAAGACCAAAGCAGAGCAGATTCCGGCCAAGGATGATCCGGCCAAGGCGGAGCTTTCAACGGCGCCGGCCGTCGAGGCTCCGGCTTGCGCGCCCACCGATGAGGCGGCGAAGGTCGAGAGCGTGGCTGCGCCCGCAGCCGAAAAGGACGGCGCCCGCCCGGATGTCGGCCTTCGCGCCTCGCGCCTCGTTGAAGCGGGGCGCAAGCGCTCGACCGACCTCACGTCCCGGGCCCGCGCGCTGCTGGCCGGGGCGGAGCCCTGGGGCAAGCCGGCCGCGGCCGCCGCGGCCATCCTCGTTGTGGGTGCGCTGGGCTATGCCGGGGGCCACGCCTCCGCCGACAAGACCTCGTCGCAGAACGTCCTCGCCCTGCGCTTGAGCGAGACGAGCGCGGGCATCCGCGAAAACCGCGAGGACGTGGCCCGCCTCGCCTCCGAGATGAAATCCGTCCGCACCGCGCTCGACGGGCTCCGGAGCGAGCGCCGCGTCGGCGATGGCTCCGCCAAGCAGGCCCAGCTCATCGAGCGCGCTTCGGCCGAGGCCTCGGCGAAGATCGCCAAGCTCGGCGAGCAGCTCGACCGCATGGAGAAGACGCAGCGCGACCCGGCCCGGATCGCTTCGATCGTCGAGCGGCTGGAGCGGATCGAAAAGCAGGTCCAGACGGCCGCGCTCGCCGCCCCGACGGCGCCGAAACCGGTCGCCGCAGCCTCGAATCCGGCCCCGGTCGCGGCTGCGGCCGACGTGACCACGACCGGCAGCCTCCCGGCCGTCGAGGCCCGTCCGCCGGCACGGCCGGTCGAGGCCGTGGATCCGCGCAAGCTGCCCGCGGAAGGCTACGTGCTGCGCGACATCGAGGACGGGTTCGCCCTTGTCGAGGGCCGGAACGGCCGGTTCTTCGAGGTCACGGCCGGGATGAACCTGCCGGGGCTCGGGCGCGTCGAAGCGATCGAGCGACGCGGCCGGCAATGGGTCGTCGTGACGCCTAAGGGCTACGTCGCCGAGCGGTGAGCGCGCTACGCCCACGCGGCGACGATCGTCGCGGCGTCCGCGACCTCGACCTGCTGGCCGTAGCGGCGCTGGTAGAGGGTGATCGAGGCGTCGTGCGCCGTGTCGGACGACGAGCACAGGCAGTCCTTGCCGACAACGACGCGGTAGCCGCGGTCCACGGCACCGAGCACGGCGGCGAGGACGCAGACATCCGTCTCCCCGCCCGTGACGATCAGCGTGTCCGTCCCCCGGCGGACGAGCTCGTGCGTCAGCGCGGGCTCGAACCAGGGCGAATAGACCCGCTTGTCCAGCACCTGCCCGGGCGGAACGAACCGCGCGAGCTCAGGCACGAGATGGACCATGTCCGGCGGGAGCCGCTCCAGGGTCAGGTCGGCCCATTTCTCGTAATAATGCTTCCAGGTGCCGGTGCCCTCGCCGGGCCGGGACGCCGGAATAAAGCGCGTGAAGATGGTGCGGTCGGGGTGGGCCTCGACCACCCGCACCACCTCGGGCAGCACCCGCGCCATCCAGGGCGTGTGCCACGGCGTGTCCCTGGCGAAGATGTTCTGCATGTCGATGCAGAGATGGACCGCGTTCGCGGGCAGCGGTCCGCGCGTCAGATCGTCTCCCAACGTCTCCCCCTTTCGCGAAACCTGACAATGCTCAGGCGTGGGGAACGTTGCGCTCCAGCTCCGCGAGCCACGCGACGGCGTTTCCGTCCGAAGGCGCACGCCAGTCGACGCGCGGCGACAGCGAGCCACCATGCGAAACCTTCGGGCCGTTCGGCAGCGCCGAGCGCTTGAACTGCGCAAACGCGAAGAAGCGGCGCAGGAACACGTCGAGCCAGCGCCGGATGGTGGCGAGGTCGTAGGCGCGGCGCCGCTCCTCCGGGAAGCCGGGCGGCCAATCGCCCTTGGCGGCATCGCCCCAGGCATGCAGCGCCAGGAACGCGATCTTGGAGGGGCGGAAGCCGTAGCGCAGCGTGTAGAAGAGGTTGAAGTCCTGCAGCTCGTAAGGGCCGACCTTGGCTTCCGTCGATTGCGGCGTCTCGCCGGCCTCGACGGGGACGAGCTCGGGCGAGATCTCGGTCGTCAGGATGGCGAGCAGCGTCTTGTTGATGCCGGCGCCCGCCTCGAACTGCCCGGACGAGATCACCCAGCGGATCAGATGCTGGATCAGGGTCTTCGGCACGCCCGCATTGACGTTGTAGTGGGACATCTGGTCCCCGACGCCGTAGGTGCACCAGCCGAGCGCGAGCTCGGAGAGGTCACCCGTGCCGACCACGATGGCGCCCTGCTGGTTGGCCAGCCGGAACAGGAAGTCGGTGCGCAGGCCGGCCTGCACGTTCTCGAACGTCACGTCGTAGACGGGCTCGCCGCGCCCGAACGGATGGCCGAGGTCCGCGAGCATCTGCCGGGCGGCCGGCTTGATGTCGAGCTCGTGCCAGGTGACGCCGAGCGACTCCATCAGGGCGATGGCGTTGGTCTTCGTCTCGTCCGA
>JAQGJZ010000511.1 GCA_028290385.1 Enterovirga sp. | reverse complement strand
CGACGATCCCGACATGGGTCGGCACAGGGTCCTGAAACACCGCGGCGGCGTTGTGCCACTCGAGCAGGAGTGGGTTTTCGAGGAGGACCGCCGCGCCCGCGATGAGCGCGATCGCCACCATCGTGATCAGGATCTGGGCGGCGTAGAGCGTCACGCCGCGCGCCCCGAGGCGCAGGACCAAGCGGGTCAGGCCGACCCGCTCGGCCTTGGAATGATCGGCCACGATGCGCAGCGCCCACCCGGCCAGGAAGACGAAGAGCTCGGCCGAGTCCGACAGGCCGTAGTTCCGCGGCGTCAGCCGCTCGTAGACGACGCCGGGGATGTGATTGACGAAAATCGACACCAGCGCGAGGCCGCGCCAGAAATCGATCTCGTTGGCGGCCCGCATGGAGCTCCGGAGAGCTCCGCCCTTTTCCGGGACCCGCCTAGACGGCCCGCGCGATCATCATCTTCTTGATCTCCGCGATCGCCTTTGCCGGGTTGAGACCCTTCGGGCAGGTATTCGCGCAGTTCATGATGGTGTGGCAGCGATAGAGCCGGAACGGATCGTGCAGGTTGTCGAGCCGCTCGCCGGTGGCCTCGTCGCGCGAGTCGATCAACCAGCGGTAGGATTGCAGCAACGCGGCCGGGCCGAGGAAGCGGTCACCGTTCCACCAATAGCTCGGGCAGGAGGTGGTGCAGCAGGCGCACAGGATGCACTCGTAGAGCCCGTCGAGCTTGGAGCGCTCTTCCGGCGTCTGCCGCCACTCGGTCTCGGGCGTCGCGGTCTGCGTCTGCAGCCACGGCTCGATCGAGGCATGCTGCGCGAAGAAGCTCGTGAGATCGGGCACAAGGTCCTTGATCACCGGCATGTGCGGCAGCGGGTAGATCTTGATGACGTCCGACTTGCAATCGTCGATGCCGAGCGTGCAGGCGAGCGTGTTCTGGCCCATGATGTTCATGGCGCAGGAGCCGCAGATGCCCTCGCGGCAGGAGCGCCGCAGCGTAAGCGACGGATCGACCTTGTTCTTGATCCAAAGCAGCGCGTCGAGCACCATCGGCCCGCAATCATCGCGGTCGACATAATAGGTGTCGATGCGCGGGTTCTGCCCGTCATCCGGGTTCCAGCGGTAGATGCGGAACTCCTGGACGCGGGTGGCGCCCTGCGGCCGGGGCCATCTCTTGCCCTCGGTGTACTTGGAGTTTTTCGGCAGCGTGAACTGGGCCATGGTCTCGTGTCCTGGTGTGTCGTCTCTATCAGGTCGTCGCGATCAGAAAAGGGGGCAGGCGCGCGCAGTGCGAAAGGGTGGCGCGCGTTTCCGGCCGGCGCGGTGGCTGCACGTCACGGCTTGGGGCCCGCTGCGCGGTGGAGCACGTCGAGCAGCGACGCGGCGGCCGCGCGGACATCGAAGCGCTCCTCGAAGCAGCGGCGGGCGGCCGTGCCCATGGCCGCCTTCCGGTCGGCATCGAGCGACAGAAAGCGCCGCAGCAGCAAGGCCGTTCCCGCAGCGTCGTCCTCGCTCACGAGTCCGGCGCCTGCCGCTTCCACCTCGCGCCAGATGTTGACCTTGTTGGAGATGAGCACGGGCGTCGCGCAGGCAAGCGCTTCCGCGACCGCGATGCCGAAATTCTCCTGGTGCGAGGGCAGCACGAAGGCTTCCGCGGCCCGGAAGGCTCCCCATTTCACGTCCCCGCTCAGCATCCCGGGCCAGTGGATGCGGGCCGCAATCCCGCGCCGGGTCGCGAGCGCCTCGAGTTCCTTGCGCCACCCGGTCTGATCGGGCCCGGCCATGACAAGGTCGAGGTCGGGATGCGCGGCCGCGACCTCCGCGAAGGCCGACACGAGAAGATCGCAGCCCTTCTTCGGATGGATCCGGCCCAGATAGAGTAGAAACCGGCGGCCTCGCAGGGCGGGAAGGGCGTCCCGCAGCGCCGAAAGCTGCGCCTCGGCCGCTTCCCCCGGCCCCGCCGCTCCGTACGCGACCGTCTCCTCGGGGTAGCCGCGAAAACCCGCAAAGGTGTCCCGCGCCAGCCGGCGCTCCTCCTCGGTGGTGAACAGGACGGCGTGGGACTCCGCCAGCACCCGGCCCTGGAGCAGCAGCCAATAGAGCTGCTTGGCCGCGTGCTTGGCCGGGAAGGCGTGCTTGAACCACGGGTCCATCATGCCGTGCACGAAGACCACGTAGGGCGTGGGCCCGCCCCGCAGCGCCAGCCAGGCCGCGACGGAGCTGTAGTTCCACAGGCTGTGCACGACGGCGACGTCGTACTCCGCCCGCCTGGCGCGCAGAAACGGCGCAAGCTTGCGCGCAAACCCATAGGGCCGCGTGGCCGGCCCGAGCGCGTGCGCCCGGAAAGGCAGGTTCGTCAGCCAGGGCGCATCCGGCGGGTCGACGCAGACCACCTCCGTTTCGTGCCCGAGCCGATCGATCACCTCCGTGCTGCGCAGCAGGCCCTCCACCGGCCCGCCGCCCTGCGGGTTCAGCGACGGGGTCACGCGCAGGATGCGCATGGCCCGCTCCCGCGCCTGCCGCCTGCGTCGTGCCGCGGTGTGCGGACGAACATGGCCTCACGCGGCGCCTCTGCGGCGCCGCTGTCTCAGCGGCACGGCCGGATTGCCGGAATACACCGTCCAGGCGTCCAGGTTGCGGAACGCCACCGCCCTTGCACCGAGGACCGCCCCCTCCCCGACCCGCACACCGGGCCCGACAAAGGCCTCGGCTGCGATCCAGGCTTCGGCCTCGATCGTGATCGGCCGGGTGACAAGCTGGAAGACAGGACTGTCGATGTCGTGCGACCCGGCGCAGAGATGCGCGCCCTGCGAGACGAGCGCGCGCGCTCCGAGGCTGATCGCATCCATGTTGTAGCAGTTTACGCGCGGGCCGAGCGTCGCGTGCGGCCCCATGCGCAGGTTGCGCGGGTTCCAGATCCGGGCGCTGCCATAGACGTTGGCGCCCTCGGCAAGCTCCGCCCCGAAGGCCCGCAGGACGCGCCGTCGCCAGGCCCTCGCGGGCGGCGGCGTCCAGGCGGCCAGGACGAGCCAGGCCGCACGCCAGGCGAGCCGCCAAGCCAGGTTGCGGCGCGTGAAGCTGCGGCCGCCCGTCCAGGTGTCGACGGTGCCTGCATCCAGGATGGCGCCAGAGCGCTTCAGATCGACCAACGCCGGATCTTCAGCCGCCAGAGCACGGCCTGGCAGAGTTTTCTCGGGATCTTGCGGGCGATCGCGATGCTGTGGCGAAGCCCCGGATCGCCGAACACGGCCGGGATCACGAAGTCGGTCGTGAGCACGGAGACGTTGGGGCGTTCCGCGAGCCTCGCCAGGATACGCGCGTATTCCGGCTGCCGCACGTAGAAGAGCGGGTTGTTGCGGTACCAGGTGGCGATCGCCGCATCGTGCAGGAAGTTCGGCCGGATCAGGTCGATCGGCAAAAACCCGCGCTCGCGGAACTTCGCGACCCAGTAGCCCTGCCATTGCTCGTTGACGTGATCCGTCCCGCCCTGCCCCGGGGTGGCGGCGCCGAAGATGACGTGCGGGGACGCGGCGCAGAGCGAATCCACCAGGGTGTCGGCCCGGTCCTCCGGCAGGTGCTCGCCGCATTCGAGGGAGATCGCGAGGTCGTATGTCCCCGGCGGCAGGCGAGGCGTCTCGCGCGACATGTCGCATGTGACGAGCTCGATGGTCTCCGACAAAAGATCGGACCGCCCGATCCAGGGCCCATCGACGCCGACCACACGCGAGGCGCCGAGTTCGTGCGCCGCCTTCAGCCAAGCCCCGGTTCCGCAGCCGATATCGACGACGGCGCCGGGCCTGATCACCGAAAAGGCGAGCCCCAGGATCTTGCGGGCGGCATCGTACGAGTCGTCCGCCAGATCCGAGAAGAATGCCGGGCTGTACCGGGCTTCGGTCCGCACGCTGGTGCTGGCCATCAGACACTCCGAAGCTCGCGGACCACCGCGGAGGTGGACGAGACCTCCGACCGGCGGCAGAAAGCCGGCCCGATGCCCGCCCCCGGCACGATACGCCGCCCGGGGACGCTAGCTCAACTCCAGAGAACTGCACATCCTCTATCTCGGCCCGAAGCGCCTCAGTAAACGCGCGCCTTCGGCTCGATATACGAGATGTCGTTGGACATCGTGTAGGTGTGCACCGGCCGGTAGTCGATGTTGACCTTGTGGTTCGTCTCGTCGACCCAGGCCAGCGTGTGCTTCATCCAGTTCTGGTCGTCACGATCCGGGAAGTCCTCGCGGGCATGCGCCCCGCGCGATTCCTTGCGGTTGG
>JAQGJZ010000510.1 GCA_028290385.1 Enterovirga sp. | reverse complement strand
GGCGATCAGGGCCGGGATCACGGCGAGGCGCGCCACCGGCACGATCGCCTTCTCGTAGTCGAACTTCAGCTTGTCCTTGTAGATCAGCGGCGTGATCGCGTTGGTCGACACGTTGCCGATCATCAGGGTGTAGCCGTCAGGCTGGGCACGGGCGACCTCCTCGATCGCCACGATGCCGAACGCGCCGGGCTTGTTCTCGACGAGAAAGGTCTGGCCGAGCGTCTCGCGAAGCTTTTCGGCGATCAGACGCGCGACGATGTCGGTCGCACCCCCCGGCGCATAGGGCACGAGGATGCGAACCGGCTTGGATGGATAGGTCTCCCCCAGCGCCGGGGAGCATACGGTCAAAGCAAGCGCGGCGAGCGCGCCCAACAGGCGTACCATCGTTTGATCCTCCCAGGGTCTCGTCTCGGGCGTTCTTGCGACGCCTCTGCTGACGCGACCGGGGACGCGGCTCGGAGCGAATGACACGCTGACGAGCCGAGACGGGGCGATCACGCAAGCGCATGGTCAGCCGTCAGCCAGCCCGTGGCGAATGATATTAGGTGATTTCGCGCATCATCTAATCTGATGCGAAACTTGGCTCAGCCGGATGGGAAGCTGATGCCCCCGGCCGGCAAGAGGAATTTACCCGGCCTGAATTTGCCCCGGAATAAAAGCATAGACGGAGCGAGTCGTCTCGGCTCGCCATGACTCGCCCTCGGCTGGCCTGCAGACGCGCGAGTGGCCGGGCGCACGGGCGGCCGCGCCGGGCCAACACCTGCCTCGCGCACAGGCGCGAGCCGTGCCGGCGGACCTCCAGCGCTCGTCTGGCATTGGTAGGTTGACCCCGGGGATCGACGCTCGCGAACCACGCCTGCGTCGGTGTCGGTGCCCAGGGTCTTGCCGCGGTGGTATCTACCCCACCCCACCAGGGACCATTGGCTCAACGGCCGGGAGACGACGACGGGATGAGCTTGAGCCGCAATGGGACGGAGGATTTCCAGTCCGACCTCGCCGCCGTCGAGGGCATCGCGGCGGTGCCCACCATCCTGGAGGTGATCTGCCGGACGACCGGGATGGGGTTCGCCGCCGTTGCGCAGGTGACGGAGGAGCGCTGGGTCGCCTGCGCCGTCAGGGACGATATCGCGTTCGGATTGAAGCCGGGCGGCGAGTTGAAGGTCGAGACCACGATCTGCCACGAGATCCGGCAGAGCGGTAGGGAGGTGGTGATCGACCATGCGTCGGCGCACGAATCGTTCTGCAACCATCCGACGCCGGCCATGTACGGCTTCCAGAGCTACGTCTCGATGCCGATCCTGCTGCCCAATGGCGGGTTCTGGGGCACCCTGTGCGCCATCGACCCCCGCCCGGCCCGCGTGGACACGCCCGAGACGATCGGCATGTTTCGGATGTTCGCCGAGCTCATCGGCTTCCATCTCGACGCCAACCGACGCGTGGCGACCAGCACCGCGAAGCTGCGGCTCTACGAGAACATCGTCCAGTCCGACATCGCGCCGATCTGCGTGTTCGACCACGAATTCCGCCTGATCGCGTTCAACAAGGCGCACAACGACGAGTTCTTTCGGGTCAACGGCTTCCCGACAAAGATCGGCGACGTGTTTCCGGACCTGTTCATCCCCGAACAGGCCGCCGTGATGCGCAGCAACATGGCCCGCGCGCTGGCCGGCGAGGCCTTCAAGGTCGAGGCCGTGTTCGGCCGGCCGGAATTTGGGCAGCCCTGCTGGGAAATCACCTACACGCCGCTGCGTGACGAGGCGGGCAGGATCATCGGTGCCTTCCACCACGCACACGACATCAGCGCCCGGCTGACCGCCGAGGCGGATCTGCGCAACGCGCAGGAGGTGTTGCGGCAATCGCAGAAGCTGGAGGCGGTCGGGCAGCTGACCGGCGGCGTGGCGCACGATTTCAACAACCTGCTGACCGTCATCAAGTCGTCCTCCGACCTCCTCAAGCGGCCGAATCTCCCGGAGGAGCGCCGCAACCGCTACGTCGAAGCCATCTCCGAAACGGTCGACCGGGCGACCAAGCTGACGGCGCAGCTTCTGGCCTTTGCGCGACGGCAAGCCCTGAAGCCGGAGGTGTTCGAGATCGGCGAGGTCATTCGCGGGCTGTCCGACATGCTGGACACCGTGATGGGCGCCCGCGTCCGGGTGGTGACGGAGTTGCTCGACGCGCCCTGCTACACCCTGGCGGACCGAAGCCAGTTCGAGACCGCGCTGGTCAACATGGCCGTGAACGCCCGGGACGCCATGGATGGCGAGGGTACGCTCACGATCCGGCTCGCCTGCGGGGCCGCGCTTCCGCCGATCCGCCGGCACGCCGGCGCGGCCGGCCCGTTCGTGCACCTGACGATCACCGATACGGGCGCCGGGATCCCGCCGGACATGCTGGCAAAGGTGTTCGAGCCGTTCTTCACGACCAAGGAGGTCGGCCGGGGCACCGGACTCGGCCTGTCGCAGGTGTTCGGCTTCGCAAAGCAATCGGGGGGCGACATCGACGTCACGAGCCACCTCGGGCACGGCACGACCTTCTCGCTCTACCTGCCCGAGATCCTGGTTACGGCGGCGCCGGCGCCGACCTCCGACGAGGTCGCCGCCCCGCGCGACGAGGACGAGACGCTGCACGTGCTCGTGGTCGAGGACAATTCCGCCGTCGGCCGCTCCGCCGCCGAGGCGCTGGCGGATCTCGGCTTCACGGCGACCTGGGCCGTCGACGCCCGCGAAGCGCTGCAGCGCCTCAGCGTCACGCCCGACGCCTTCGACGTCGTGTTCTCGGACGTCGTGATGCCGGGCATGACGGGACTCGAGATGGCCCTGATCATCCGGCAGCGCCATCCCGGGCTGCCCATCATCCTGACCTCGGGCTACAGCCACGTCCTCGCGGATGAAGGCCGGCACGGCTTCGAGCTTCTGCAGAAGCCGTATTCCGTGGACCAGCTGTCACGCGTGCTACGCGCCGTGACACGCCGGAAAGGCGCACCCGTCCCGGCCTGAGGGCAGCGAGCGCGCCATAGCGGGCCAGCGCGCCTGTGAGCCGTCCGGGGCTGCAGATGCACCTCAAGCCACAGAATCCAGAGCCATTTGCCAGAAGTCAGCCTCGAGACGCGACGCCTTCTCAAACAGCGCGACCAGCTCGGTAAACCGCTTTTCGGTCATGGCTCTGGCCGCAAGGTCGTCGAGGTGTCGGCGAGCTGACGCCGCAACGGCGGCGTAAGGCTCGCCGGAGTATTCTGTGATCCACTCGCGATATGGATGCTCCGAGAGGGTCCTGATCTCCTGCGACGCTATCCGGCCGGCGATCTCCGCGTATCCGATCACGCAAGGTGCGAGTGCAACATGGAGGTCGAGCAGGTCGCCCGCGGCACCACAATCGAGGACAAACCGCGTGTAAGCGACCGTCGCGGCATGCTCCGGCGCGGCCTCGAGATCGCTGGCTGAAAGACCCCACCGTCCGCAAAGCCGAACGTGCAGATCCATTTCGACATCGAGGATCGCCGAGAGACCCGCTTGTGCCGCTCGCATGTCGGCTAAGGTGCGGCCCTTGTAGACCGCCAGCGCATACGCGCGAGCGAATTGGATCAGAAACAGATAGTCCTGAACAAGGTAGGCTCGAAATGCAGCTTCGGGCAGCTGTCCAGTTTGGAGCTGCCGCACGAACTCGTGCTCGACATACAGGGACCAGCCAGGCGCAGCCGCGGCTCTAAGGCGATCGAAGACGTCCATCGGTCAGCGTCCTTCATGAAAACGAAGCGAAAACAGGCGCGGGACTCTGCTCGCGAGGGGTTGTCCCAACTCGACGAGGGGATGGATCTATCTCCCCGCCGCAGGGACATTCATGACCGGCCTGCGCGCCAATCCCACGGGCTAGCGAAGCTGCCCACCCAGACACCACGCCGAGCCGCTCTCGCTTTCTCCTCATCGGCCACATACTCCGTGCTGTAGCGCCTGAATGCGACGGCGTGGCCCTGCGACACGAGCCACGCTGCTAGATCTCTCGAGTCGACCTGGCACACGGCGACGACGCGGTTGTATCGATCGCTGTCCTTCTTTGCGCAGGAGACAGTCGCCGTTCCGATCCGGTCGGCGAGCGCGAGAGCGGATTGCTGTCCGCATCGATAGTCTCTCCCCCCGGCATCCTGGCAGACCTGGCTGCTTTCGGGGGCATCAACGCCGAAGAGGCGGACCCGCACGCGTTGCAGCTCGATCGTGTCACCATCGATGACGGTCGCACGGCCGGCGAGCCTGGACCCCGATTCCGCCGTCGTCACGGGAGCGGCGTTGGATTGAGACGTCCACACGCGCGGCAAGGTGAGCGACAGCGGCTCGACAAGGCGTGAGCCCGCCGCCGCTGCAGCGGTTATCGCCACGATGCCAAAGAGCATTCCGCATCGGCGGAGGAACCCCCGCCGCCTGCGGCGCCGCTCGTACGCGAGCAGGGACACCACGTCCGCGCGCCCGTATCGCCTCGCCTCGTTCATGAGCCGAAAGAACGGCCCAGCCGCTTGCCAGCGCGTTAACGGCCTCTATTTGCTGTCGAACACCAGGGACCCGAGACTACGCCGTGTCTTGGGCGTGCGGTCGGCGTGCCTCTGAAACGTGATGCAGCAATTCCGGATCGCGCCATCATGAATTCGGGAGGCGGACGCCCGTTTTCTCAACTTTCCGGATGCAAACATTTCCGACAATGTTTCCGTACTGGCGCAGCCCGCGCGCCCCAGAATCTCCCACGGCCACGAGCCGCTCGAGCCTGGCCACCCAATCGATCCAGTCCTGGCGCGCGCCAGCGTCGAGCGGTGCTTCGGAGCGTGCTGGCGGGTTTCCTTGCGCTCGGGGCGACGTCAAACAGTGACCGGCTGACCCTAGTTGTCGGTGGCTTCGAATTTGACACCCCGCGATGCGGCGCTTAGCTCGCCTGCGATGGTCCATCCGCGAGGGTGGTGAAAAGGGAATGCCGTGCGGGGCTAGCGCCCCAAGGCGGCAGCTGCCCCCGCAACTGTAAGCGGAGAGCGACCCGTCCAGAGCCCCTTCGCGCGGTTGGTGGGCCGGGACGCTTGCGCCCATGTTTCTCGGGCCCAACGCGACATCCGCAACAGCTTCCCGCGATGCATGGTGGGAAGGTCCCGATCTGGCTCGGGGAAGCCAGGAGCGCGATCTTTGGCGCATGACGCTCCGAAGATCATGCGAGACGCGCGAGGTCTCCCGATCACGCCTCCAGCAGGAAACGCGTCAGCGCGCCGGTGAAAGCGGCAGCCTGCTCGACATTCGAGATATGAGCGGCGTCGAGCACGAGTTTTTGGGATCCCGGCACTCGTTCGTGGATCAACTCGCCGTCGGCGGGAGTGGTCGCTGGATCCCGGGACCCGATGATGACGAGCGTGGGATTGCTGATCGACTGGATGTCCTCGCGCTGATCCATGTCACGAATGGCGAAGCAGCAGGCCTGAAATCCCTCGGGTGGGGTGCCGAGGATCATGGCTCGCATGCGCTCCATGGTCTGGGGCGCGCGCTCGCGAAAGTCGGCCGGAAACCAGCGCGTGATCGTGGCGTCCACGAGCGCTTCCATCCCACCCTCGCGCGCTGCCGCGATGCGGCCGTCCCAGAGGCTTGCGGGCCCCATATAGGCGGCCGTGTTGGCGAGGACGGCGCGGCCGATGCGCTCGCGGGCATGGGTGAGCATCCACATCCCGACCATGCCGCCGAGCGACACGCCGCACCAATGCGCACGGGCGACGCCGAGCGCGTCGAGGATCCCGACCGCGTCCCGGCCGAGCTGGTCCATCGTGTAAGGCCCGGGCGACGCGACGCTCTTGCCATGTCCCCGGCCGTCGTAGCGGATGATGCGGAAGCGGGTCGACAGCTCCGGAACCTGGTCGTCCCACATGGAAAGGTCCGAGCTCAGCGAGTTGCAGAACATCAGCGCCGGGCCATCGGCGGGGCCGTCGATACGCACATGGAACGCATCGCCGCCGACCCAAATGGTCTCGCTCGCACCACCACCCATCACGCTCTCCCGAGGTAATGCTTCGCCATCTGGTCGTTGCCGAGAAGCTCGCGCGCAGCACCGTCGAGCACGATCCGGCCGCTATCCAGGATGTAACCTCGGTCGCTGATCTCAAGGCTTTGCCGCGCGCGTTGCTCCACGACCAGGGCCGCGACGCCGTGCGCGGGCAGCGAGACGATGAGCTCGAAGACCTGCCGCACGAGGGCGGGCGACAGCGCCGCCGTCGGCTCGTCGAGCAGCATCATCTTCGGCGAGGGCATGAGCGCCCGCGCAAAGGCGAGTTGCTGCCGCTCGCCGCCGGACAGCGAGCCCGCGGCGGCGCGCCGCCGCTCCGCCAGCGCAGGAAAGAGCTCGAACATCTCGCGCATCCGGGCCTTCTTGTCCCGGACGTTCTCGACCACCTGCAGGTTTTCGGTGACGGTCAGCGGCGCGAACACGTTCGCGACCTGCGGGACGTAGCTGATCCCGAGCGCGATCCGGTCCTCGGGCGCGCGCCGGAGAAGATCGTGCCCATCAAAAGCGAGGGTGCCGGCGCAGCGCGGTGTCAGACCCATGATGGCCTTGACGAGCGTCGACTTCCCGGCGCCGTTCGTGCCCGCGATGGTCACGATCTCGCGGTCCCCGACCGTCAGGTTCATGTCGCGGATGATGTCGATCTCGCCGTAGCCGGCCGACAATCCTGCGACGCGGAGGATTGTCACGTCACGCCACCCATATAGGCTTCCTGGACCATCGGATTGTCCAGGACGTCGTCCGGGCGACCCTCCGCAATCAGGCGACCACGATCCATCACGAGCATGTGCCCCACGAGTCGGGCGAGCGACGACAGATTGTGCTCCACGATCAGGAAGCCGACGCCAGC
>JAQGJZ010000486.1 GCA_028290385.1 Enterovirga sp. | reverse complement strand
CTCGGCCGCTCCAGCGGCGGATAGGCGGCAGGGTCGACCGAGCAATAGAGCGCGCGGGCAGCCGGGGAGCCGTATCGCTGCTCGATGAGATCCAGCGTCGGCCCACCCGTGAAGGACAGGTAGACGTCGTAGCCGGGGATGAGGTCGGGCGAGACGTACTCGAAGTCGCCGCGCGCGAGCTTGGCGAGCGTCACGGGCGTGTCGATGTCGTAGAAGGCCGTGGCGCCGCGGGCCCAGCTCTGCACGAGCCGGCCGACCGCCACGCCATCCGGCACATAGGATCCGACGATGACGGCGTCCGCCCCGGCGATCAACTCGCGGTGGCGCTCCAGGTCGGCGGTCTCCCGGTAGAAGACGAGCCGGCACCAATCCGGATCGGCGAGGTCGCGATGCGGGCCGGAATACCAGGGCACGTCGCGCTCAAGGAACGTCACCTCGTGCCCGCGCGCGACAAAGGCCTTGAGCAGCGCCCGGTACGTCGTCGCGTGGCCGTTGCCCCAGGACGACGACAGGCTCAGGCCGAGAACGACGACCTTGATCGGGGCGACGCTCACGCTGCGCTCCGCTCGCGCTTGGCGCCCATGACGTCGCGGAGCAGCCGGTCGAGCTCCGCCCCGCGGCGCTCGTAGGTGTGCTCCTTCAGGATGCGGGCGCGGCCGGCCTCGCCGATCTGGCGCGCGCGCTCGGGCGTCAGCGTCCGCACATGCTCGGCGACCTCCGCCCCGTCGCGCGCGACCAGCACCTCCTCGCCCTCCGCCAGGAACATCTCGAGCCCGACCCAGGCGTCCGTGATCAGGCAGGCGCCGGCCCCGCAGGCCTCGAACACGCGGGTCGCGGGCGAGAAGCCGACGCTCGCCATCGAATCGCGGGCGATGTTCAGCACCGCCATGGGCGAGGTGTTGAAGGCGTTGTGATCGCGCGTGTAGACGTGCCCGATATGCCGGACATTGGCCGGCATCCCCTTGGACTCCCAGCCGTTTCCGCCGATCAGGAAGGAGCGCTCGGGCAGTCGCGCCGCGGCATCCAGGAAGAAGGTCTCTACCCGCGCCTCGCGGTCGGGAAGGCGGTTGCCGAGGAAGGACAGGTCGGCCGCGAAGCGCGGATCGCCCGGCACCGGATGGTGCGTCTCGGGGTCGAGCGCGTTGTAGATCGGCACGCAGAGCCGGGCCCCGAAGCCCTCATAGGCGCCGATCACCGGCGGGCCGCCGCCATACGTGATGACGAGGTCGAGCCCAGGCAGAACCCGATGCATCGGGTGGTCGTGGTGCTCGCGCAGCTCGGCGAGGGTCGCGGGCGCGTCCACGTCGCAGAACATCCGGATCGCGCCCGGGCGCGCGGCCTCCTGCAGCCCGAGCAGCAGCACGTCGTCATAGACCCCGACGCCGCTCGCCTTCACGACCACGTCCGCCTGCGCGGCTTCGGCGATCACGGCGCGCACGGCATCGTCCGTCGCCGGGTAGACCTTCACGGTGCACCAGTTCGGCGGGTCGATGTCGCGGTGCTTCTGCCGGTCGAACGCGTCGGGCTCGTAGAAGGTGATCGTGTGGCCGCGCTTGGCGAGCTGGGACAGGAGCCCGCGGTAATAGGTGGCCGCGCCGTTCCAGTACGAGGACAGCAGGCTCGAGCCGTAGAAGGCGATTTTCATGCGACGGTCTCCAGCGCAGGAGGTCCGGCCACCCGGTCGATGGTGGCCAGCAGCTCGTCTGCGCGGTGTGAACAGGTGTGGCGGGCCAGGATCGTCTCCAGCCCGTGTCGGGTGAGCGAGGCGCGCAGGTCGGAATCGTCCCGCACGGCCTTCAGATGGCGCGCCATCTCGGCCGCATCGCCGGCCATCAGAAAGTCCGTGCCGACCCGGAACAGGCCCTCGTCGTCGCGCCACGGCGCGGAAACGAGCGGGATGCCGCAGGCTAGCGCCTCGAACACCCGGATGGTGGGGATGCCGGGGAGTTGCTGCACGTAAAGCCGCCGCGGCACGTGGGCGGTCGCGAGGTGGCGCGCAAAGATCTCCGGCGCCCGCGCGTTCGGCAGCCAGCCGAGATAGCGCGCGTCGTGCTGGGTGAGGGTGGCCTGCGCCGCCTCCGGGTAGCGGACGCCGTAGACGTCGAGCGGCAGCCCGAGCTCGGCCGCGGGGCGGAACAGGTAGGCTTCCAGCTCCTCGCTGCGCTCGTCGTCGCCCCAATTGCCGATCCAGACGAGGCCCGCCCGCGCGCCGTCGACGGCCGGCGGCCGGAACAGGCGCGTGTCGGCGGCCTCGTGCCAGGTGAAGACGCGCCCGCCCCAGCCCCAGCCGCGATAAACCTCGCTCAGGGTCTCCCCAAAGGCGAGCACGCCGTCATAGCCGGAAAGGTCGTAGGCGCGCATCGATTGCGGGTCGCTGACCGCGCGGTGATGCGTGTCGTGGAACAGCAGCGTGTAGCGCCCGCCGCGGGCCCGATGGGCCCCGATTGCCGCCACCAAGGCATGCTCGTTCCATTCATGGACGATGACCACGTCCGCGCCGTCCAGCGCGCGATCGAGGTCGAGATCGGCGCCGTAGCTCTCCGAGTCCAGCTCCGGATACCCGGCCCGGAAGGCGGCGAGACCCGTCTCGCCGTGGTCGCGAAGGAGATTGTAGAGGCTCCAGTTGCCGGCGGGCTCGAGCACGCGGGTGTCGTGCCCGCGGGCGATCAGCTCGCGAAAGACGCCGCGCAGGAAATGCGCGTTGCCGTGGTTCCAGCAGGAAAGGAGCGAGTGGGTGAAATAAACAAAGCGCATCAGGCGGCGGCCGTCATCGGATCAGTCTGACCGAGGAGGTCGCGATAGGCATCCAGCACCCCGGCGACCATGCTCTCGGCCGTGTAGCTGCGCGCGCGTTCGGCGGCCGCGCGCCCGAGGCGATCGCGCTCGTCGGCATCCCCGAGCAGCGCGCCGAGGATCGCCGCCGCCCGGTCCTCGTCGGCCGGGTTCACGAGCACGGCCGCTCCGTCCCACAGCTCGCGAAAGGTCGGGATGTCGGAAAGGACGAGCGGGCAGCCGGCCTGTGCGGCTTCGAGCGCGGCGAGGCCGAAGGGCTCGTAGAGGGCAAGCGACGCGAAGACCGGGCGCGCGCCGAACAGGCGGTCGAGCGTGTCGGCATCGACATGGCCGAGCGCCTTCGCGTGGTGGAGCGCGATCGCGGCGCCGTTCGGGCCGACAGGCGGTCCGGCGGCAACCACCGGCGCGGACAAACGGGCGGCGACCCGGTCGAGGGTCGAAACGTTCTTGCCGTCGTCCCAGAGGCGTCCCGCGGTCAGCACGAAGGGCTCGGTCGAGTCCGGGGCGGCCACAGGGGGCCGCGCAGCCCGGCCGTTATGGACGACACGCGGCGGCTCGGAGAGCCCATAGGCATCGGCCGTCGCCCGGGCGAAGGCGGCGCTCGGTGCCAGCAGCAGGTCGGAGGCCGCGTAGCCGGCGCGGACGAGGTCCGCCCGCCACGCGAAATCGTCCGGGAGTTCGGTGCCGCGCACGGCGTCCCACCAGGTCGCCACGCAGGAATGGCAGACGGCGATCACCGGGCAGGGGAAACGCGCTTCGGCCGCAAGGGCCGGGCTGTTCAGGTGGACGAGGTCGCAGCCATACGCCGTGGCCAGCGCCGCGACCGCGCGCCCGGCCTCGGTGATCTCGGCTGCGCTGTCGGCCGTCCAATCGAGCGGAAGGCCGGTCTCGACGAGCTGCAACCCCGGGATCGCGCCCGCCGCCGCGCGCTGCGCGTCCGACATCGCGGGACCAAGCGCGGCCAGGACCGTCTCGACGCCGTCCCGGCGAAGCCCGGCCGCCAGATCCAGCGCGTAGGTCCACACGCCGCCGACGGCATCGGCGGTCATCAGCACCTTCGTGGGGGCGCCCATCAGATCGCGCCGGGCAACGCCATCACGAGAGCGCGCCCACCCGCGCGGGCCGGGCCGCGACCGCATCGAGCCCCCGCTCTGCCTGGAGCCAGGCTACCAGATTGGCGACGCCCTTCCGCCACGGCACGGGTGCGTTGAGCCCCAGCGCCGTCCGGATCGAGCGGGCATCGGCCACGAAGTAGCGCTGATCGCCGGGGCGCCAGTCGGAATAGCTCGCCTCGACCTCCCGACCGGTCAGGTCAGACAGGTGCCGGATCAGGTGGCGCAGGCTGATCGCGTTCTGCGGCCCGCCGCCGAGGTTGAATGCGCGGCCCGAAATCCCCCGGATGTCGCGAAGCGCGGCCACATAGGCCTCAACCGCATCGGAGACGTCGAGCACGTCGCGAACCTGCGCGCCGTCGCCATAGATCGAGATCGGCTCGCCCTCGATGGCCCGGATTGCGAAATGCGCGACCCAGCCCTGGTCCTCCGTCCCCATCTGGCGCTGGCCGTAGATGCAGCTCATGCGCAGGACGGAGGTCGGCACGTCGAACGAGCGCGCGTAGTCGAGGACGTATTGGTCCGCCGCGCCCTTCGAGCAGCCATAGGGCGTGTGGAAATCCAGCGGCCGGCTCTCGCCGATGCCGTTCGCCCGCACCGCGGGGTCGACGGGGAGATAGGCATCGTCGGTGAGCGCGAGCCCGACATCCGCGAGGTCGCCATAGACCTTGTTCGTGGATGCGAAGATCAGCGGCGCCGGCTCGGGCCGGGCCCGGAGGGCCTCGAGCAGGGCGAGCGTCGCCTTCACGTTGATCTCGAAATCCGAGACCGGGTCGACCATGCTGGTCGTCACGGCAACCTGCGCGGCCATGTGGAAGACTGCCGAGGCATCCCGGGCGGCGGCGGCGAGCTCGGTCTCCGACCGGACATCCGCGATCACGGCCGAGATTCGCCGCGGGTGCCGCTCGGTCAGCCAGGCGAGATTGCGGTCGACGCCGGGGCGGGCAAGCGCGTCCAAGACGAGCACGTCGTGCCCATCGCGGGCGAGCCGGTCCGCGAGGTTCGAGCCGATGAAGCCCGCGCCACCGGTGACGAGGATTGGCCGGCGGCCGACAAGGGCAGGGGTGGCGTCGCTCATGCTACGAGGCCCCGCGCCTCGAGTTCCTTGCGGGCCTCGCTGACACGGTCATGCGCCTGCTGCAGCGCGACCCACTCCGCGAGCTCGCGGAGCCCTTCGGCGAAGTCCTTGCGGGGCGCGTAGCCGAGCTCCGTCCTGGCCTTGCTGATGTCCGGGATGTTGTGGCGGATGTCGCCTGCGCGCGCCTTGCCGGCGATCTCGGGGGTCAGGTCCGGCCGGCCCATCGCGTTCGCGAGGAGTTCGGCGACTTCCTGCACGGTGCGGTCCACCCCGCTGCCGATGTTGTAGACCTGTCCGGCCGCTTCGGGCCGATCGAGCGCGAGCAAGAAGGCCTGCGCCACGTCCTCGACATGCACGAAGTCGCGCCGCTGCTGGCCGTCCTCGAAGATGACCGGCCGGTTGCCGTTGTGGATGCGCGAGGCAAAGATCGCGAGCACGCCCGTATAGGGGTTCGAGAGCGCCTGGCCGGGCCCGTAGGCGTTCCACAGACGGAGCGCGACACCTTCCATGCCGTAATAGGGCGCCAGCGTGAGCGTCAGCCGTTCCTGCACGTGCTTGGTGATCGCGTACACGGAGGCGAGCGTCGGCCGCTTCGATTCCGGCGTCGGCACCGGGATCATGGGCCGGCCCTTCGCGTCTGGCGGGTCCCATGGCGCGCCGGAATTGGGCTGCCGGATCGCGTCTTCGACCAGCTCGCCATCGACCGTGTGGTAGAGGCCCTCGCCGTAGATGCTCATGGACGACGCGACGACGACGCGCTTCACCGGCTTGGCGATGAGCTCCTGGAAGAGCACGGCCGTGCCGAGGTCGTTGACCGAGACGTAGCGGTCGATCGCGTACATGCTCTGCCCGACGCCGACCTCGGCCGCGAGATGCACGACCTTGTCGACGCCCTTCAGGGCGGCCCGCACGACGGCGTCCTCGCGGACATCGCCCACGATCAGCTCGGCCCGCGGGTCCAGGCCATCGGGCTCGGCTTTGCCGCCGTGCACCTGCTCGATCAGGCTGTCCAGGATGACGACGCGGTCGCCGCGGTCCAGCAGCGCGCGGGAGACGTAGCGGCCGATAAAGCCCGCGCCGCCGGTGATCAGGATCGTCTCTGCCACGTCTTTTTACTCAGCCTTTGCCTTGCTCGACTTCGAGCCGCTCGATTTGGTGCCGCTCGCCTTGGAGGCGTTCTTCGATTCGCTCTTGGCGCTGCTCTTGGCAGCCTTCGCGTCCGCCTTGCGTCCGGCTTTGCCCTCGGTCTCCCCGGAACTCCCGCCCGACTTCGCGGAGACCGGCTTTGCAGCCTTGCTCTTCTTGTCCGCAGCCTTGCTGTCGCTCGATTTCGCAGACGCGGCAGCAGACTTGGCCGCGGCCTTCTTGCCGCCACCCTTCTTGCCGGCCGCCTTATCCTCCTCGGGGGAGCGCTCGACGAACTTGTTGAAGCGGCTGCCCTTTCCGTCCTTCGTCTGGTCCTGATGGAGGAAGGAGACGTGCGACTGGTCGAAGATCTCGAAGAACTCGTCCCAGGAGATCTCCTCGAAGGTTTCCTCCTTCGGGCCGAAATCGATCCGAAGCACGCCGCCCGACTTGTTCTTCCCCTTGCCGCCGCCGGTCCGCACGACCGACGGACGCCCGCCACGCGCCTCGGCCCATTTCCGGATCTCGCTGTGGTCCATGGTTTTCGAAGAAGCGCTCATCGCGTCATCCTTTCGAGCTGGAGGCCATCCGGGGAAGCTGGGCGGGCAGGAGAGGCTCACGCGTTGATAGGCCAGCCCAAGGCAGGACAAAAGCAGGTTCTTTGTAGATGCGGAAGACTCTATTCCTTTTTTCCTTAATCACCGGGGGGCGCGTTGGATCCTTTCCCGACGGCGAGAAGGACAGAGAGGAACGACGCGTAACGGTCCGCAGCGGCCCTGAGCCGCGCGAACTCGTCCGGGGCCGTCGTGGATGAGGCGGCAGCCTCTCGATAATAGCCAAGCTGAAAGGCCGTATAGCAGAGCGTCGCGAAGCGCATCTTCGCGCGATCAACGGCCAAGCCTGAGACTCGTTCGACGGCGCCGATCACGTCGCGGTGTTCGTCTGGGGATAACGTAAATTCGACGGCAGCACCGGCAATATCCCAGGTGATGTCCTGGCATCCGATAAGATCGTGCCCGGCATGATGATCAAGGGCGTCCGCCTTGAGGATCGTTCCGTCCGGCAGCACGAGCCACTCCCAGGCATGCAGGCGATTGTCTGTCTCGACCCGAAGCCCATCTCCATCGCGCGCCGCAAGCTCAGCGGGCCAGCCTTCGAGGTCTTTGCTGCGTCCGGTTCCGAACTCTTCTTCGACATTGCAGCGAAGCATCTCGAATAGCTGCTTGCCCGACGCCCCCTGGTCCGGCTGCGCCGGGAACGATCGGGCGCGGAAGCCGAGATAGCGCCCGAGATGCGCAAGGAAGCGGGGCCGCTCCGGGCCGTGCGGGTCGAGCGGCTTCGCGTCCCCGTGCCAGCGTTCGATCATGAAGCCGTGCCGGAAGCCGAGCGGAGCGGGGGCAAGCCCGGCCTCGGCCAGCGCCACCGCCCGCTCGTACTTCGCGAGCCCGATCCGGCCGATCCCGGCGAATTTCAGGAGCCAGGTGCCCGAGCTCGTCTCGAGGAGGAACTTCCGCTTCTCCTGCCAGGGATGCACGGGGGGCAGCAGCCCGTGCGGCCAATCCCGGGAGTAGCGCCACGCGCCGCCGCTGATCTCGCGAAGCGCCCCGAGGGGCTCGCCGGTGAGATCCGCTACCCATGAGGCGAGGCCGCGCGGCGCCGGCGCGGCGAGGATCGCGTCGTCGAAGCTCCGCAGGTGGATCCGAACCGCCGACCAGAAGCGGCGGACGGCCTCCGTCGCCTGCGCTCCGGGCCCGTTCGCGTGGCTCGGAAACACATGAAGCCGCTCCGCTTCGAGCCCGCCCGTCTCCAGGACCGCCGCCCCGGCACCGGCGACCGAGGAGCCCGACAGGCCGGGGCCCTCGTCGACGATCGCCACCTCGCTGCCGGGCGGGATCGGGAGCGGCCGGGCGAGCGCGAGGGTTCGGCCGAACGGATGTCCGACCGGGCGCACCGTGATCGGGCAGGGGGCCCCGGCGCCCGCCGCCACCATGGCGGATAGGGTCGTGCCGATGCTGCGCAGGCCGATGACCCGCAGGTCGCGCCCTGCGAGCGCGCGTGCGACCTCCCAATAGGTTTCGGGATAAAGCCCGTAATGGGCAAAGCCCTCCGGGAGCTTGATCGTGAGCGGGCCGTCGGCGGCTTCGCGCTCGACGCGGGCGGTGGCAGCCGCGAGGCCCTCGGTGCGGATCAGCCCTTCGCGCCAGGACAGACCGGCCGCTATGGCCAGAGCGTGAGTGAGCGCCATCCCGGCAGACCCGTCCGCCGCGGGTCCGTCGCGCTGGCCGGCGGCCTCGAAAGCCCGGTCGGCGACGCCCTGCGCCAGCTCGCCGGCCTCCACCAGCGCCGCAACCAGCAGCCCGTGCGCGACGATCCAGGGCTCGGCCGTTTGGGCGTCCGCAATGAAGCCGCGGATGCGATCGAGTTTCTCGCTGACCGTCTCACGCCGGGGGGCGTCGCCGTAGACCAGCATCAGGCGGGGGACTGCAGGTGCCGGTAGGCGATGGCCTTGAAGGCCTCGAAGGACGGGATCTCCCAGCCGCTGCCGTGCTCGCGCGCATAGGCCGCCAGCCAGGCCGTCCAGACGTGAAACTGCGCCGGTGAGGGCGAGATGAGGGCACGGCGGGTCTTGGAGCGCTCAAGCGCCTCCAGCGGCTCGTAGCCGCGTTCCACCAACACGCAGAGCGCCAGCGTCGCGGAGCGGCCGATGCCGTGCTCGCAATGGATCAGCACGCGCTCGCCGCGGTCGAGAAAGGGCCGCACGAAGCCCACGCCGTCCTCCAGCATCGGCTGGCTCACGGCATGGTGGTCGTCCGTCGGCAGATGGAGAAGCGTGATTCCGTGCCGCCGCAGCACGACCTCGTCGTCCCGCGCCTCGCTCCGAAGATCGACAACCGCCCGGATCCCGAGGTCCCGGGCGAGCGCTTCGGCGCGCTCGGCCGGAAAGCGGCCGCCCACCGCCAGATGGTCGGTGATCCAGCTGAGATTCGGCTGCCAGGGGGAGGGGTCTCGATCGGCGCGGGCCACGCCTTCCGCTAGGCGGGTCTGGTCAGTCCGGTCAAGCCGACCTATATGGAGGCTCGCGAGCCTGGTGAGGGTTGGTGCTGACAAGGCGCTACGCTCGGGTTCGACCCCGCCTCAAGTTGACATTGGCAGCCGCCGTAGCTACAGCGCCGCAGTCAATCGAGCTTTTCGAGAGTCGCGCGGCCCCCTCCAGACGGGGTAGTCGTTGCGCTCTTTTTGGCGGTTACAGAAGACGCCGGCGGCGTCAAACATGATCGAGCGCCGGCAACGTCGGCGCGAGGAGAGGCGGACGTGGCCCGTATCGCAGGCGTCAATATCCCAACGAACAAGCGTGTCGTGATCGCGCTTCAGTACATCCACGGCATCGGCCAGAAGAAGGCCCAGGAGATCGTCGAGAAAGTCTCGATCGAACCGGAGCGCCGCGTCAATCAGCTGACGGACGCCGAGGTCCTGCAGATCCGTGAGACGATCGATCGCGACTACCTGGTGGAGGGTGACCTCCGCCGCGAAGTCTCGATGAACATCAAGCGGCTCATGGACCTGGCCTGCTACCGCGGCCTGCGTCACCGTCGCAATCTGCCGGTCCGCGGTCAGCGCACCCACACCAACGCCCGTACCCGCAAGGGCAAGGCGAAGCCGATCGCCGGCAAGAAGAAGTGACGTTCGACGCGCAGCGTTGAGTGTCATTCCGGACGGCGCGCAGCGCCGATCCGGGATCTTGTGACGAGAAGGCGCCCCCTTCAGTCGTCTGGCTGGGTTAAGCCCGGCCATGACGGCGGAGAGGGGAAGACGGCCGGACAAGCCCGGCCAAAAACCCTCCCGGTACGCCGGGGAGATCACCTCCACATCCCGAGCGCCTGGGAATACGGGCGCGCTTGAAGGATCTTAGATGGCCAAAGAAGCAACACGCGTCCGCCGCCGCGAGCGCAAGAACATCGTTTCGGGCGTGGCCCACGTGCACGCCTCGTTCAACAACACCCTGATCACGATCACGGACGCGCAGGGGAACACGATCTCCTGGTCGTCGGCCGGCTCGATGGGCTTCAAGGGCTCGCGCAAGTCGACCCCGTATGCGGCGCAGGTTGCGGCCGAGGACGCGGCCCGCAAGGCTGCCGAGCACGGCATGCGCACGCTCGAGGTCGAGGTCTCCGGTCCGGGTTCCGGCCGTGAATCGGCGCTCCGCGCGCTGCAGGCCGCCGGCTTCACGGTGACCTCCATCCGCGACGTGACGCCCATTCCGCATAACGGGTGCCGCCCGCGCAAGCGCCGTCGCGTCTGATTGTCGGGGCCACTTGGCCCGACTTTATCGCTGAGACTTTGGCGGGGCCGGCAATTTGCCGTTGCCCCGCGTCCGCCGTCCGAGGGGAAGAGCCGTGATACAGAAGAACTGGAAAGAGCTGACGAGGCCGGACAAGCTCCAGGTCGCCCAGGGCGAAGACCCGCGCCGCGTCGCAACGATCGTCGCGAGCCCGCTCGAGCGCGGCTTCGGCACGACGCTGGGCAACGCTCTGCGCCGCGTGCTCCTGTCCTCGCTCCAGGGTGCAGCGGTCACGTCCGTCCACATCGACGGCGTTCTGCACGAGTTCTCGTCGATCCCCGGCGTGCGTGAGGACGTGACGGACATCGTCCTCAACATCAAGACGATCGCCATCCGCATGCAGGGCGAGGGGCCGAAGCGCCTGACGCTGCGCAAGACGGGCCCGGGCTTCGTCACGGCCGGCGATATCGCCACCACGGGCGACATCCAGGTCCTCAACCCCGAACTGATCCTGTGCACGCTCGACGAGGGCGCCGAGATCCGCATGGAGTTCACGGTCACCACGGGCAAGGGCTACGTTCCCGCGGAGCGCAACCGGCCCGAGGACGCGCCGATCGGTCTGATCCCGGTCGACAGCCTGTTCAGCCCGGTGAAGAAGGTCTCCTACCGTGTCGAGAACACCCGCGAGGGTCAGGATCTCGATAAGGATAAGCTGACCATGACCATCGAGACGAATGGCGCGATCAGCCCCGAGGATTCCGTCGCCTATGCGGCCCGGATCATCCAGGATCAGCTCTCGGTGTTCGTCAACTTCGAGGAGCCGCGCCGCGAAGAGGCGCAGTCGCTCGCGCCGCAGCTGCCGTTCAACCCCGCCCTCCTCAAGAAGGTGGACGAGCTCGAGCTGTCGGTCCGTTCGGCGAACTGCCTGAAGAACGACAACATCGTCTACATCGGCGACCTCATCCAGAAGTCCGAGGGCGAGATGCTTCGCACCCCGAACTTCGGCCGCAAGTCGCTCAACGAGATCAAGGAAGTGCTCGCCGGCATGGGCCTGCATCTCGGCATGGAAGTGCCGGGCTGGCCGCCGGAGAACATCGAAGACCTCGCCAAGCGCTTCGAAGAACACTACTGAGACCGGCCGCGCTTGCGCGGTCCTCATCATCCTCGGGCTTGACCCGAGGATCCCGTGCCCGGTGAGGCGCGGGGCCTAAGACGGCCGGGGCGCTCGGCCGATAACGTCACAACGAACAGAAGGAACGGCCGACCCTTGGCACGGCGGCCGTGAACGATAGGAGAGCCACATGCGTCACGGATTCCGCGGTCGCCGCTTCAACCGCACCCCCGAGCACCGCAAGGCGATGTTCGCCAACATGTCAGCGGCTCTGATCAAGCACGAGCAGATCGTCACCACGCTCCCGAAGGCGAAGGACCTGCGTCCCGTCGTCGAGAAGCTGGTCACGCTCGGCAAGCGCGGCGGCCTGCATGCCCGCCGTCAGGCGATCGCGCAGCTGCGCGACGAGACGATGGTCAAGAAGCTTTTCGACGTCCTCGGTCCGCGCTACGCGGCCCGTCCGGGCGGTTACCTGCGCGTGCTGAAGGCCGGCTTCCGCCAGGGCGACAACGCGCCGATGGCCGTGATCGAGTTCGTCGATCGCGATGTCGACGCCAAGGGCCAGGATTCCGGCCCGACCCAGAAGACCGAGATCGTCGACAGCGAGTAATCGCGTCTCCGACGTCCTCGATCGAGGCGGCCTTCGGGCCGCCTTTTTCGTTTCAGGGCCGACATGGCCACGGAATCGCAAGGAAGCGCTGGCAAGGTCGTTGTTGGTCCTCCCATGCGCGTTGCCATCCTCGCCGATTTCGCCCAGGCCTCCGGCGGCGCCCAGTCGGTCGCCATCCAGTCCGCGCTCGCGCTAGCCGGGCAGGGCGTGGAGGTCACCTACCTGCATGGGATCGATGGCCCGGCCGACCCGCGTCTTGCGGCAGCGGGCGTCGATGTCGTGGGGCTCGGGCAACCCGACATCTGGGACCGTTCCCTCGCGGCCGGCCTTGGCGCCGGAATCTGGAACCGGGACGCCGCCCGGCGGCTCGATGCGGCGCTTCGGCAGCTGCCAGCGGGCCCGACGGTTCTGCACCTGCACCAATGGACGCGGTCGTTGTCGCCGTCCGTATATCCGGTGCTGTTCCGGTCCGGGCACCCGGTCGTGGTCACGCTGCACGACTACTTCATCGCCTGCCCGAATGGGGTCTATTACCGTTTTGAACGCGACGCCCCGTGTTCGCTGACCCCGCTGTCGCCCGCATGCATCGCGGCCCGCTGCGACCCCCGGTCGATGGCCCACAAGGCGGTCCGCGTCCTGCGCACGGCGGCGACCCGCAGAGCCCTGAGGGGCGGTCCGTTCGATGTCGTCCACGTCTCGGATCGCGGGCGGGACACGGTGGCTCCGTTTCTGCCGCCCAATGCCCGCCAGCATCGGATCGACAACCCCGTGGAGGTCACCCGCGCCGCTCCGGCCGAGATCGGGCGGGACGCGAAGCTCGCCTATATCGGCCGCCTGACGCGTGAAAAGGGCGCCGATCTCGTGGCGGAGGCTGCAGGCCGCGCCGGCATGCCCGTGCTGTTCATCGGCGAGGGGCCGGCGGAGGCGGCGATCAGGCAGGCCAATCCTGCGGCGGAATTGCTCGGGTGGCGTAGCCGGTCCGAGATCGACCAGTTGCTCCGCTGCGATGTCAGGGCGGTGGTCGCGCCGTCGCGCTGGTACGAAACGGGCCCCCTGACCGTCTACGAGGCACTCGCGGCGGGTATTCCGGCGGTCGTGTCGGGGCGGGCCGGCGCGGCGGAAAAAGTCCTCTCGGGCGAGACCGGGTTCGTGGTGGAGCCGGAGGTGGACGCCCTAGCATCCGCCTTGGGCCGGCTTGCCGACATCGCTCTGGTCCGCCGGATGGGGCAGGCGGCCCATGAGCGTTACTGGCAGGCTCCGCTCAGCGCCGAACGCCATGCGGCAGCCCTGATGGCGCTCTACGAAAGCCTCCACCGCGGCCGAGCCGGGGCCGCCTGAGCTTCCGCCCTGCTGGATCGGGGCCTATACGGCCCGAGCCTTACTCGAATCGGGTTCTCCCCATGAGACGCGTCGCGCTCGCTCTTGCCTCACTCCTCGTCGTCGCGTCGGGCGCGGATGCCCAGACCCGCACGGCGCCGTCCAGCCAGGCGCAGGTGCAGCTGTCCTTCTCGCCCGTGGTGAAGATCGCGGCGCCGGCCGTGGTCAACGTTTATGGGGCGCGCGTGGAGCGCACGCGCCGCAGCGCCGGCATGGACGAGTTCTTCCGCCGCTTCTTCGGCGACGCCCCGTCGACGCCGCGCGACCGCGTGCAGCGCTCGCTCGGCTCCGGGGTCATCGTGGATCCGTCCGGCCTCGTGGTCACCAACCACCACGTCATCGCGGAAATGACGGAGGTGAAGGTCGCGCTGCCCGACAACCGCGAGATCGAGGCGGAGATCGTGCTGCGCGATCCGCGGACCGACCTCGCCGTGCTGAAGCTGAAGCCGACCCAGGGCCTGAGGGCGCTGGAGCTCGGGGACGACGATGCGCTCGAGGTCGGCGACCTGGTCCTCGCCATCGGCAACCCCTTCGGGGTCGGCCGCACGGTCACCCAGGGCATCGTTTCGGGCCTCGCCCGCACGAATGTCGGCGTGTCCGATTACGGCTATTTCATCCAGACGGATGCGGCCATCAACCCAGGCAATTCCGGCGGCGCGCTGGTCGACATGCGCGGCCGGCTGATCGGCATCAACTCTGCGATCTTCTCCGCCTCCGGCGGCAGCGTGGGGATCGGCTTCGCCATCCCGGCCAGCATGGTGAAGGTCGTGGTCGAATCCGCGAAGGCCGGCTCAAAGACCGTCAGGCGGCCCTATCTCGGGGCGGCGCTGCAGGGCGTAACCCAGGAGATCGCGGACAGCCTCAGCCTCGACCGGCCGGCTGGTGCCCTCGTCAGCTCCGTCCGGGAGCATAGCCCTGCGGACGCGGCCGGGCTGAAGCGCGGGGACGTCGTGCTCGAGGTGGACGGCAAGCCGGTGGAAGATGCGGACGGGTTCGGCTGGCGCTTTGCGCTGCACGGCACTTCCGGCGAGGTCCCGGTCACGGTCAATCGCGGCGGCGCGCGCCGGGTGCTCACCGTCAAGCTGCAGCCGGCACCGGAGAACCCGCCGCGCGACCTTCTGAAGATCGGCGGGCGCTCGCCCTTCGCCGGAGCGACCGTCGTGAACGCATCCCCGGCCGTGGCCGAGGAGCTGCAGCTCAGTGTCACCGAGGGGGTCGTCGTGACGGAGGTGCCGGAGGGCAGCGTCGCGGCCAGCGTCGGCCTGCAGAAGGGCGACATTCTCCTCGCGCTGAACGGGGAGAAGATCGCCTCGACGCGCGAACTCGACCGCATGGCGCGCAACGGCGCCCCGGTGTGGCGCATCACCATCAGCCGGGGCGGCCAGGTGATGACGACCGTTCTCGGCGGGTAGGGCGGCTCTCGTCGAGCGCCCCTTGCCCGCAGGAGCGCTCAGTACTTCGAGGTCCCGACGTGCTGCGGGTTGTCGGACCGGTTGCCCATGGCGCCGAAGAGCGGGATGAGCTGGTACAGGCCGGCAAGCGCAACGAGCACGTAGACGATCCGGGCCAGCGCAGCCTGCTGCCCGCCGAAGATCGCGGCCACGAGGTCGAACTGGAACAGGCCGACAAGGCCCCAGTTCAGCGCGCCGATGATCACGAGGATCAGGGTGATCGAGTTCAGAGCCTTCATTCTTCTCTCCACAATAAGCACAGACCGCCAACAGTGCGGACTAGTTTCAGTTCGTTCACAAACGCGTCAGTGCTGCGGATTGGTCCCGATCTGCCGAGGAGTCTCGCTCGTCCGTCCTGATCCGTCCCGTTTCTCGGCAGTGCTGCGGAATGTCTCCGCGGGAGCGGGAGCGTATGGTTAGGGTACGGTCCGCCGAGTTTTCCTGCCGGAGTGGCCGGGGCTGCGTCGGTGTGCTCGGGCCCTTCAAGCGGGTTCGGCCCTGCGCAAGGCTTGCGCTCGGAGCCCGGACGCGGACATTGGGGCGCATGTCCGACCTCTTCGCCGCCGCCCGCCTCGACCAGGATGCGCCGCGGCCGCTCGCCGATCGCATGCGGCCTCGGCACCTCGGCGAGGTCGTCGGGCAGGATCACCTCGTCGCTCCCGACGGCGCGCTTACCCGCCTGATCGATGCGGGCTCGATGGGCTCGCTCGTGTTCTGGGGCCCGCCCGGAACCGGCAAGACAACGGTGGCGCGCCTCCTGGCCGGCGAGACGAAGCTGCATTTCGAGCAGATCTCGGCGATCTTTTCAGGCGTCGCCGACCTCAAGAAGCTGTTCGAGGCGGCGCGGTCGCGCCGGCAGATGGGGCAGGGGACGCTGCTCTTCGTCGACGAGATCCACCGCTTCAACCGCGCCCAGCTCGACGCCTTCCTGCCCGTGATGGAGGACGGCACGGTGACGCTGGTCGGCGCGACCACGGAGAACCCGTCCTTCGAACTCAACGCCGCGCTCCTGTCGCGGGCGCGGGTCATGATCTTCCAGTCGCTCGGCGAAGACGCGATCGCGCAACTCCTCTCGCGCGCGGAGGAGATCGAGGGCCGGCCGCTGCCGCTCGACGGCGAGGCGCGCGCCTCGCTCGCCCGGATGGCGGACGGGGACGGGCGGGCGGCTCTCACGCTGGCGGAGGAGGTGTGGCGCTCGGCCAAGCCCGGCGAGACCTTCGATGCCGAGCAGCTGCAGGAGATCGTGCAGCGGCGCGCGCCGATCTACGACAAGGGCCAGGAGGGGCACTACAACCTCATCTCGGCCCTGCATAAGACGATCCGTGGCTCGGACCCGGACGCGGCGCTGTACTATCTCGCCAGGATGCTCGATGCCGGCGAGGACCGGCTCTTCATTGCCCGACGGCTCGTGCGGGCGGCCGTGGAGGATATCGGCCTCGCCGATCCGCAGGCGCTGGTCGTCGCAAACGCGGCCAAGGACGCTTTCGACTTTCTCGGCTCGCCGGAGGGCGAGCTCGCTCTGGCCCAGGCCGCGGTCTACCTGGCGACGGCGCCGAAATCGAACGCCCTGTACGTCGCCTACAAGACCGCCACCCGCGTCGCGAAGGAGCACGGCTCCTTGATGCCGCCCAAGACGATCCTCAACGCGCCGACCAAGCTGATGAAGGCCGAGGGCTACGGCGCGACGTATCGCTACGACCACGACGAGCCCGACGCGTTTTCCGGGCAGGATTACTGGCCCGCGAAGCTCGGGCCGCAGAAGTTCTACGAGCCAACGCCCCGGGGCCTCGAGGCCCGCATCGGGGAGCGGCTCCAGCGCTGGGCGGAGTTGCGGGAGGACCGGCGCGAGGCGCCGGACCGCGCGGGGGCTCCCACCCGGAAAGGCGGTTAGCAGGACCATGACGGATCACGCCCAGTACCCATCCCTGGACCCGGACACGATCGCGTTCGCCGGGCGGTGCTTCGATCTCGCACGCGGCGGATATACGGCCGAGCTCGAAAGCCTTGTCGCCCAGGGCCTGCCGCCGAACCTGACGAACGACAAGGGCGACACGCTCCTCATCCTTGCGAGCTATCACGGCCATCACGAGACGGCCGCGATGCTGCTGGCGCGCGGGGCGGACCCGGACCGCTTCAACGATCGCAGCCAGACGGCGCTCGCGGCCGCCGCGTTCAAGGGCGCCGAGCGGGTCATCCTGGCGCTCCT